>JABFRZ010000120.1 GCA_013140785.1 Planctomycetota bacterium
CTTCGTTTTGCGTTGGACTCGCCTCCGCGCTGAGCGCCGCGCCCGCGGCTCGGCCGCAGAGTTCGCCGGTCGATGGCAGCTTCGAGAGCGGTGGCGTGGGGTGGACGTTCTCCGAGGCGGTCGTCCGAACTGTCGGGCTGGGTGCGTTTCACGGCACCCACGTGGTCGAGATCGATCCCGGAACCGCTCCGGGCCAGCGGCTCGGCTTCTTGCAAGCGCGCTTTCCGACGACGCCGGGCCAGGAGTACCGCTTGAGCTTCGCCTTCCAGGCAGGCTTTGCCGTGGGTGCTCCGCAGCTCGCGGTGACGATCGACGGGACCGAGCCCGAGGACGTCGCGACGGCGGTCCGTTTCAATGATCCGGGGGTGGCGCGCTCGACGCCGGACCGCGGAGCTTGGCTCGAGCAGCGCATCGGCTTCTTCGCGCAGCACGACCTGACCTTGATCCAGCTCGGGCCCCTCTCGCGCTGGAACACGGACATCGGCTGGGGCCGCGTCTGGGTGGATCACGCGCGAGTCGAGCCGCTCGGCCGCGCGCGGACCTTCGGGCGCGACGTCGCGCTGCGGGCGACGCTGCCCTCGACCGTGCGCGTGGGCGAGTCGGTGGAACTTACGCTCAGCCTGATCGGGATGCGGCGCGGCACCCTTTCTGGCGGGGTCTTCGACACACGGCCGATGCGCTACACCGGCTCGTTCGATCTCTTCAGTGACGACGCGCTGTCCACGTTGCCCGCCACGGTCGCCTTCCAGGACACGGTCACCGGCCGGGTCCCCGTGCGCTTCGGCAGCGCCGGCGTCTGGCGCCTGCGCGTGCGCTCGGGAGCCTACGAGGTGCTCTCGAACCCGGTCTACGTCTCGACCCAGTCCCTGGCGCGACGAGCATTCTGGGGGGACATCCACATCCACACCGAGCTCGCGCATTCCGACTGGCAGGGTGGATCGGGAGCCAAGAACTACGCCTCGGCCCAGGGCTATGCCGACCTCGACTTCGCCGCGCTGTCGGAGCACTACCACAACGCCAAGGGCTGGATGGACGAGTTGGTTCCACCGACGCAGGCCTTCAATCGGCCGGGAAGCTTCGTGACCCTCCTGGGCACGGAGACGGGCTTCACCGGGGGCCACTTCAACTTCTACCTGCGCGGGAGCAATCCCTTCGAGATGTTCGACAGCCGCAACCACTTCAGCAACCGCGAAGCGCTACTGGACAACCTGCGCGCACGCAGTGTCCAGACGCTGAGCATCCCGCACCACTTCCTCTTGCTCGATCCGGTGGACTGGCGCAACACCGACCGCACACGTCTGCGGTTGGCTGAGATCTACTCGAACCACGGCTCCTCGGAAGAGGCCGGCAACTGGTGGCGCTTCCCGGAACAAACGGGCAATTCCTACGGCGACACGAAGGGCGCCAAGGGGCACGACTTCCGCACGGCGCTCGAGCGCGGCCACCGGCTCGGCGTCATCGGCTGCAGCGATTCCCACGTCGTGCAGCCCGGCATGTCCGGGCTCACGTGCGTTCGCGCGAGCACGCTCGAGCGCGAGTCGATTTGGGGCGCCCTGCGCCGACGCGACTGCTTCGCCACCAGCGGCGACCGCATCCTGCTCGAATTCAGGATCGGGACGGCGCACATGGGGCAGGAGACCCAGCTCTCGCCAGGAGCACAGCTCGACGCCTTCGTCGAGGTCCACGGCCAGGACGTGATCGAGGTGATCGAGTTCGTCCGCGACGGACAGGTGACTCAGTCGCTCTTCCCGTCCAGCCTCGACGGGGTGTTCACGGTGAACCTCGGGACCTTCACGGGTCGGACAACCTGGGTCTACGTGCGGGTGCGACAGAGGAACCAGCACCGGGCCTGGTCGAGCCCGATCTGGATCGACCCCCTGGGCAAGCCCGATCTCGTCCTGGAAGGCGGCAAGATGAGCTACGACCGCGCGCGGAGCGAGCTGACCGTGGCACCCAGGAACTACACGGGTGTCGCGGCGACGGCGCTCCTGCGACTCTACTCCTCCGCCAGTGAGCCGAGCTTGGCAGGCGAGGGTTGGCTGAGTGGCTTCACCCAACCGACGTTGCTCCTGCGCGTGGAACCCGTGAACGCGAACCAGGTGCGCTTGAAGGCCGCGCTCTACACCCCTCTGGGTCTGCGGCGGAGCTTCTCCTATTCCGGAGAGATCCGCCTGCGCAACGCGACGGGCCATCGGATCGTGACCGACCCACGGCGGATGCTGGCCGACAACGGCACCGGCACGCTCTCTTGGAACGACTTTTTCGGATACCGCTACCTCAACTACGAGTCGAAGGCTGGGCAGATCAGCGACATCGAGCTCCTGATCGACACGCGGCTCGACACGGAGATCGACGTGCTGTCGAGGATCGACGGCTCGCCGCTGAGTCAGGTCTTCGTCGGCAGCCAGGTCCATTCCGCCGCGCAGGTCGTGAGCATCCCCGTCGGGCGCATCGCTAACACGCCTCCCTTGGCAACCGTCAGCGTGACGGTGCCCGCGCACTCGCGGAAGGCGATCTTGTTTCCCTCGTTGCCGCCGGGTGCCACCTACGTGGCCGTGATCGATTTCGCCGGACAGGTTCCCGAGGTGAACGAGGACAACAACGCCTTCGCGTTGGTCGTGCCCGAGCGGGCCACGCCCTACGACCATTGGTCGGACTACCTGCCGATGACCGCGGGTGCTCCCACGCCACCCCAGGGTCCGAGCGCGATGGCGCCCAATGGGATCGAGCCCGTTGATCCGTGCGGTCCGCCGTTCGAGGGCGAGTCCACGCCCCTGGACCTCGATTGCGACGAGGTCGAGTAGACAATTACTCCCAGGACTTCTTGAGGGTCCCTCCGCCGCCGCCCAGCTTGCGCAGGTAGGCGTGGATGAAGTCGTCGAGGTCGCCGTCCAGGACCGCCTGGATGTTGCCCTTCTCGACCTCCGTGCGCAGGTCCTTCACCATCTGGTAGGGCTGCATCACGTAGGAGCGGATCTGGTAACCCCACGAGATCTCGCCCTTCTCGCCGTAGAGCTTGGCGACCTCGGCGTCGCGCTCGGCGTCGCGCAGTTTGACGAGCTTGGCCTTCAGCAGCGAAAGCGCCATCGCGCGGTTCTTGTGCTGGCTGCGCTGGCTCTGGCAGCGCACGAGGATCCCGGTGGGCACGTGCACGATACGCACGGCCGACTCGGTCTTGTTGACGTGCTGGCCGCCCGCGCCGCCCGCGCGCATCGTGTCGATGCGTAGGTCGGCCTCGTTGATCTCGATCTCGTCGTCCTGCTCGACGTCGGGCGTCACGTCCACCGAGGCGAAGGCCGTGTGGCGCCGCGCCTGCGAATCGAACGGACTGATGCGCACCAGGCGATGCACGCCGGCCTCGGCCTTGAGGTAGCCGAAGGCGTAGTCGCCCTTGATCTGGATCGTGGCCGAGCGGATGCCCGCCTCGGGTTCGTCCACGCGCTCGACCTCGTCCAGGTCGTAGCCGTGCGCGTTGGCCCAGCGCGCGTACATGCGCAACAGGATCCCCGCCCAATCGCAGGCGTCGAGCCCGCCCGCGCCGGCCGCGATCTGCAGGAAGCACCCCGCGCGGTCGTGCGCGCCGCCGAGCAGCACCTGGAACTCGAGCTCGGCCACGTCCTTCTCGATCTTGTCGAGCGTGCGCTCCAGCTCCTCCTGCACCTCCGCCAGCGAGGCCCCGTCCTCCTTGCCCATCTGCACGAGGAGCTCGGCCTCCTCCAGCGCCGCGTCCACCGCGCGCACGGTCTCGACCATGCGCCGCAGGCCCTTCAGCTCCTGCACGACCTTCTGGGCCTCGCCCTGGCTGCTCCAGAACTCCGGCCGCGCCTGCAGCGCGTTCAGCTCGTCGAAGCGCGCGTTCTTGCGAGCGTAGTCAAAGCCCCTCCTTCAACTGGAGCAAGCGCTGCTGGACGAGCTGGGAGCGTGACTGGAAGTCGCTGAGGCTGGGCATGGGGCCCGCGATGATAAAGAGCGACTGGCAAGTTGCAACGCCTCGCGCGGCTCGAGCACCCGCTACTCTCCGCTCGCCGCGAGCCGGTCGAGGATGCCCTCGGCCTGCACGGTCTTCTCGACCTCCGCGCGCTCCTTCGGCGCGAGCGCGCTGAGCACCTCGCAGCCGTCCGCGGTGATCGCGACCACGTCCTCGATGCGGATGCCGATGCCGGACACGGTGTCGTAGAGGCCGGGCTCGACCGTGAAGACCATGCCGGGGACGAAGACCTTCTTGGTGTCGCCGGGGTCGTGCACCTCGAGCCCGATGTAGTGGCACGGGCCGTGGCGCATGAACTTGTCGAGGCCGCGCGCCTGGAAGACATCCTTGCAGGCCTTGCTGACGTCCTTGATCGTCGCGCCGGGCTTGCAGGCGGCCGAGGTCGTGCTGATCGACTACGGGCCCGAGGTCGA
>JABFRZ010000193.1 GCA_013140785.1 Planctomycetota bacterium
GCCTTCCTGCACCACGAGCGCGCGCGCTTCTTCCCCCACGGCCACACCTTCACCGCCAACCCCATCGCCTGCGCCGCGGCCCTGGCCTCGCTCGAGCTGTGCCGCGTGAACGCGGTGCCGGCGCGCCTCGAGCACATCGGGGCCGAGATCGAGGGCGGACTCGTGGAGCTGCGCGGAGATGCGCGCGTGCTCGACCTGCGCCGCACGGGCGGGATCGTGGCGCTCGAACTGGCCGTTCCGGCCGGCGAGCGCGCGGGTTACGCCTCGACGCTCGCGCCCGAGCTGCGCCGGCGCGCGCTCGAACACGGCGTATTCCTGCGCCCGCTCGGGAACGTGCTCTACGCGCTGCCGCCGGCGTGCCTGACGGACGAGGAGTGCGCGCTCGTCGCGGCAGCCATGCGTGCGCTCGTCAGAAGCCTATGACCAGGCGCAGACCGTTGGTGAGCTCGATCCCGCCGCCGAAGATCGTCGCCTGCGCATAGCAGGTCAGGCCCATCAGCGTGGGATCGCGCGGGATCGCGAGCGTGAGCGTCTCGGTCGTGCCCGTCAGGACCGGGCGCGCGATGCTGAGCTGAGTGCGTCCGAGCGGGTTGACCAGGACCTCGCCGAAGCGCGTCAGATGCCCGGGGACCAGCATGGCGTCCGTGCCAAACACGTAGAACGAGGTCGCGCCCGGGTGGTCGGTGACGTCCAGCTCCGCGACCCAGTCCGTGCCGAGCCTGGGCGGCTTGACGCTCCTGAAGCACTGACGGTTCACGCCCTGCCCCAGCAAGACCTCGGCTTCCGCGCGGCGCGGTCCGCTGAGCAGGACGGTGCCGTGAGCTGCGACCGTCAGGCCAACACCGCTGGGCGCGGCGCAGCCACCCGTCGTCGATCCGAGTATCAGCACGCGCTCGGCGGAATTGCCGAAGAGGTCCAGCACGAGGTCGATCGAGCCCGGCGTGTGCCCTGGGCGCGAGGTGAACCAGATGTGTCCGAGCGGCGACTCGTAGGAGAGCAGCTCCTGGTTGCAGGTCGAGCCCGCGAGCACGTTGAAGAGCTGCGGATGATGCGCCTGCCAGGGGAGCTGCTCGATCCAGGCCCGGTCGCCCTCGTGGTAGGCGATCTCGGCCATGACGAAGCCGGCACGTTCGAGCGCGCGGACGAAGGCCACCGTGATGTGGTCCGGGTGCCCGTGCGGCGCGACGAAGCGGATGCGCGTGGTGGCGAGGTCGCGCCCCATGCAGTAGAGGACGGCTTCCTTGATGAGGGTCACGTCGTAGTCGGCGTCGAAGAAGGCTCCGCCCGGGATGTTGCCCGTGTCGCCGAAACCACCGCTGAAGATCAGGACCTCGTCGTCCGCGAGCGGCAGGAGGAAGATGCACGAGGTACCGATGAAGTCGGTGTTGGTCTCGTTCTGCTTGGCGCTGTACACCACGTAGAGGCCGACCGAATCGTCCGCGACGAGCGGCACGAAGTCGTAGCCCGATTTCGGCTGCTGCACGACGTTGTAGCGTGCGTTCGTGGCGCGGCAGAAGCGCACATCGTCCGTCTGCGCCGCCGCGGGGAGCGCGAGCAGGAGCAGCAGCAAGGCTGTGGAGCAGGGTGTCGGCAAGGTTGGAGCTCCCCGGGGGAGGAGGGGAGGAGGGGAGTCGTGCGCGGGGATTCACGCGCGAACGAGCCTGATTCTATGGGGTTTTCAGCGCTTCGATACTGGAAAAGGATTCAGCGTCGGCGCAGCGCCTCGCGCGCGAAGCCGAGCCAACCAAGTATCAGCAAGAGTCCGCCGAGCGGCGTGATCGGACCCATCAAACCCTTCCAGAATTCGAAGCACAACGCGTAGATCGAGCCGCTGAAGAAAAGACTTCCGAACAGGAAGAGCAGCGCCGGGTAGTCCTTTCCGTGCGTGCGCTCGGAGAAGAGCCCGAAGGCGATCAGCGCCAGCGCGTGCACGAGCTGGTAGCGCACGGCGGTGTCCCAGTTGGCGAGCTGCTCGGGTGTGAGCGTGCCCTTCAACCAGTGCGCACCGAAGGCGCCGAGCACGACACCCAGCGCGGCCCAAACACAGCCGAGGAAGATCCAGAGGCGCGGGTTCATCGCCCGCGAGGATAGGGAACGAGCCCGCGCCGGTCACTCGGCAAGGGCTCGCCTTCCTGTCGTCCTCGAACCGCGCGGAGCTAACTAATGGTCGCCGCCGTAACGAGACCCTCCAGCGCCTCGCGAGTATCGAGGCCGTAGGCCCGAGCGCGGGGTGGGGCAACGACGCGACCGGTTAGTGGTCCTCCAGCGTCTCGAGAGTATCGAGGCCGTAGGCCCGGCCCAGTTCGGCGCCTACCTCGGCCTCGAGCCGCTGGATGCGCTCACGCAGCTCGCGCTCGCGGAGCTCGAGCGCGTCACGATCGCGCGGGGCGGCCCGCGCCGCTCCGAGCCGGCCCTCGAGCTCCTCGGTTGCGGCCACGGCGTCCGTCTCGAGCTGCCGCATGCGCTCGCCACGCGCCAGCTCGAACTGCGCCAGGGCCAGCTGGTCGAGCAGCCCATGCACCCTCGGCGGCGCCTGCTTCGCGCGCGCGTCGAGCAGCGGGTTGGCCTTGGCGAGCAGCGCGACGAACTCGCTGAAGTCCGGGTCGCCGAGCAGGCCCTCGAGCCGGCGCGATTCCTGCACGAGCGTCGCGAGCGAGTCGCCGCGGGCGTGCACGCTGTCGCGCAGGACCTCGGCGAACTGGGCCACGAGCACGGCGCGCTGGGTACCATTCGAGGCGCCCGCGAAGCCGGGACGCGCCTCGACCGAGGCGATCGTGCGCTCGATCTCGAGCGCGACCTCGGCCTCCTTCCGCGCGGCCGCACCTTCCTTGCCCTGGTCGATTGCGAAGGGCGGCTTGTAGCGCACGCGCACGGTCGCGAGCGGGCCGCTCCGGCCGGGCTGGCGCACGAGCTCGTAGAGCGCGCTCACCTGGTGCCCGGCGTTGACCTCGCCCGCGTCGATCGCGTCGTCGCGGAACATGCGGTTCTCCAGCGCGCGGTTCTCGTAGCCGAGCAGCCGCCAGCTCTCGACCTGGTTCGGATCGAGCTCCACCTGGATCTTCACGTCGCGCGCGATCGGCTGCAGCGCGCTCGCGAGCCCGTCCACGAACACGCGCTTCGCCTCGGCGTCGGAGTCCACGTAGTTGCAGACCCCGTCGCCCTGGTCGGCGAGCTGCTCGAGGAAGGCGTCGTTGTGGTTCCCCATGCCCACGCCGACGGTGTTGAGGTAGATGCCCTGCGGGCGCGCGTCCTTGACCAGCGCGAGCAGGCCGGCCGAGCTCGTCTCGCCGATGTTGCCAACGCCGTCCGAGCACAGGATCACGCGGTTGACCGCGTTGCGCTGGAGGTTCTGCACGGCGAGCTCGTAGCCCAGGCGCAGCCCGGCCTCGACGTTCGTGCCGCCGTCGGTCGCCATGCTCTGGATCATGGCCTCGAGCTCACCGCGCCGCGCGAGCGCTAGTGGCGGAGTCACGACGGCCGCGTCGTTGCTGAACTTCACGATCGCGACCGAGTCGGCGGCGTAGAGCTGGCGCAAGAGCAGCGCGAGCGAGCGCTTGACGAGCTCGAGGCGCCCCTGCGCCATCGAGCCCGAGTTGTCGATCACGAAGGTCAGCGCGACCGGCTGGCGCTCGAAGTCGGCCACGTCCTTGCCGCGCACGCTCACGCGCAGCATCTCGGTGCGCGTGTCGCTCGCGAACAGGCTGGGCACGAGCTCGAGCCCGATGGCGAAGGGCTTGCCGTCCGTCGGCGGCGGCTGATCGGCCTTGAAGTAGTTGACGAACTCCTCGGTGCGCACGGCCTCCTGCGGCGGGAGCTGACCGCTGTTCAGGTACGAGCGCGCAAGCGCGTAGCTCGCCGTGTCCACGTCCACCGCGAAGGTCGAGGTGTGCTCCTCGCGCGCCAGCACGAAGGGCGCGTCGCCCCAGTAGCGGAAAAACATGTCGCGCGGCGACTCGCCGGGCGCGGGACGCGTGGACTCGAGCAGGCGCTGGACCTGCACGACGACCTGCTCGCGGCTAGCTCTCTCCAAACCGAGGCTCGCGAGATTCTGGAAGTCGGCGCGCTCCTCGTCCTGGTCGTCGGCAGCGAGGTATCCCAATCCCCTCAGAGACTCTCCCGCTTTGAGCACGAAGACGCCCTCGCTGCCCCCCTGGATGGACTCTCGCTGTGGCGCGATCGAGTCGCCAGGCCCCTTGTACTTGTCCTCGCCCTTCGCGCCCTGACCGAGGAAGAAGCCCTCGGTTCCGGTAGCCGTCCCTGTGCCCTTGCTGGCACCTCGTTGTGCTGCGGACGTGGCACGGCCTCCGCCACCTGCACGACGCGAGGCGAAGGCGGAGGGAGTGCCCTTGCTGTGCCCGACCCTTCCCACGCCAATGGAAGTCTCGCTCGTAGAGTCCTTCGCCCCCAGCGCGGAGAGCTGCGCTTCGGCCGGCGCGGGCGGCGCGACCGCGGAGGGCGATGCCGGCCCGATGGAGGAAAGCTGCGGCTCGCTGCTCCTATCTATCTCGTTTGTGACCAGCTCCGGATAGCTCGGTTCGGGGGAAGGCTCCGAAGGAGCAGAAGGAATCACCGCGGGACTCGTGGCAGGCCCATCGCCGAGGTAGCCAAGCCCGCGCAGGCCATTCAACTCGTCCTCGACGGCAGCCTCCTGCTTGGCAAGCGGGCTGCTGTCGGCGATGTGGTACTCGACGAGGCGCTCTCGTCCGAACTTCGCCCACAACGCGGTGCCGGCAACGAGCAGCAGCGCGGCAGCCACGAGCCTCGTCAGCACGCGCCCGCGCAAGAACCGGAAGCGCGAACGCTTGGCCGAGGCCAGCACGTCGCGCCGCACCGCGAGCGACAGCCCCTCGTCCGGGATCGCGCGCTTCACCAGGCCGATCGTGGCCTCGAGCCGCGCGTGCTCGGCGCGCAGGGCGTGCGACTGGATCAATTCGCGCTCGAAGGCCGCGCGCTCCTCGCCCGCGAGTTCGTCGAAGACGTACGCGCACAGGCGTTCGTGCAGCTCTTGCTCGATCTCGGGCACGTTCTGGTTCTTGGGCTCGTTCTTCATGACACACCTCCTTGCAGGCTCTGCACTCCGGGGATCACCGGTCTGACGCTCGTTCTCGTGGCACTCTCCTCGAATCCGCCCACGAGCGGCGCCAGCTCCGCCGCGAGCGCCTTCATGCCGATGCTGATCAGCCAGCCCACCGTCCCCACCTTGCGACCCGTTATGGTCGCGATCTCGGCGTAGCTCTTGTCGTCGAAGAGGCGCAGCACGAGCACCTCGCGCTGTTCCTCTGGGAGGCGCAGGAGCCCGCGCTCGACCGCCGCCTTCGTGTCGGCCGCGTCCACGGCTTCCATGCCGCCGGAGGTGGCCTCGCCGGCCGCGGCCTCCCTTTCGCGCCGCCTGCGGCGCGTCTCGCTGCGTTGGGTATCCATACAGAGGTTCCTCAGTACCTGGTGCAGCCAAGAGGAGAGGACGGCCGACTCCGCGCGCGGATCGCCTTCGACGTCCGCGCTCAGGGTCGGCGGGCGCTGCGCGAGGCGCAGGAAAACTTCCTGCACCACGTCCTCGCCCGCCTTCCAGTCGCCCAGCAGCGCGCGCGCATGGCGCAGGAGCGCGCGCTCATGTCGCGCAACGAGCGCCTCGAAGGCACTCGCATCGCCCCGGCCAGAGTCGTTCCCGACCCATGCCGCGAGCAGCCGACCGTCTGAAGTCTCGTCCATGCCTCTTGGCTGTACTTCCACTGGCTGTACCCCCACGAACGCCGGGGTCTACGTGACTCTTGGAGCTCTTGCGGGGAAGCGTGCGTGGCGAGAAGCGCTTTCGGCAGGCCGGGTTGGCTGCATGCGGCACGGTCTCTTCGGCCCCTTCTCCGACCGGCACGGCGAGCCTACGCCTCCTCCGCTCCCCGGCCTGCGGACTCTGGCTGATCCACAGGCGCCGGCAGGTTGAGTTGGATGTCTGGTCCTGCTGTGCCCATCGAGGTTGGCAGGCTCGGCGAGGGGCAGCGGTCCACCCACCACTCAGGGAGTCCCCCATGTCTCGGCACCTCATCTGCTCGATGTTCGTGGTGGTCGTCGCAATGCCCGCCTCGGGCCAGCTGGCGAGTTCCAAACCGGTGCGACCCGCGGCGCCGTCGGGGTTGATCTCGCCCGACCTGGTGGCCCCGTCGGAGCTGCGCGCCATGCCCTGCGGAACGCACGTGGATCTGCGCTGGGAAGACAACTCCAGCCGGGAAGCCGGCTTCGCGATCCTGCGGCGAGCGGCGGCGGGCGGGCCGTTCGCGGAGATCGCGCTCGTCGCGGCTGACCAGGAACGCTTTCGCGACACGACCGTCTCGCTGGGGACGACCTACGTGTATCGCGTGGCGGCGCGCGCGGCATCGGGCTTCGGCTCGCGGCCTTCCAGGCCGTTCGTCGTGACGGCCAACGCGGGTGCGCCCGTGATCGTCTGCAGTCTCGTGTCCGGTACGAGGCTCAGGCTCGGGCAAGAGGTGCGCTTTGGCGTGAGCGTGAGCGACCCCGACGGCGATCTCGTCTCGCTGCGCCTCCTCAATCCACCACCGGGGCTGGCCTTCTTGCCCGCGGACTTCGAGGGCACGCCGGTGACGCGCGAGCTCCGCTGGCGGCTCCCGACCTTCGCGCTGGGCCGGACCCGGCTCGTCTTCCAGGCCGGCTGCGCGGAGGGTCCGCGCATGACGATCGACGTTTGCGTCGAGGGCAAGCCGAGCGCTTCGCTTGGTGGCCAGGAGTCGAGCTACCCGGTCCTGGGCGACGTCACCGGGGACGGCGTGATGGATGTCGTGGTCGCGGCTTCGGCGGCCGATGCGGGCGCGACGGACTCCGGAGCCCTCTACGTCTGGAAGGGGGCGCAGATCCCGGAGGGTGCTCCGAGCGCCGTGCTCGAGGTCCCCTCCCCGCCAGCGAACCTCGGCCTGGGCTCGTTCACCGGCGGCCAGGCGGTTCAGCTCGCGGACCTGAACGGCGATGGAGTGCTCGACATCCTGGCGGCTTCGCCAAGCACCCTGTTCGAGTGGGACGGCGGAGCCGGGCTGGCCGGGACCGTCGCTCCGACGGCGACGCTCGTCGTTCCGCTGCCGGGCTCGAACGACTTCCTGGGCAACTGGCACGGGACCGGCGGGCAGCTCGTGCAGATCGCCGACGTCACCGGCGACGGGCGGCTGGACGTTGTGGCGGCCGCGGTCACCGCGGACGTCGGCGGCGTGCGGGATGCCGGCGCTCTGTTCGTCTGGGACGGAGCTGCACTCTCCGGATCGATTGCGCCCACGGCGGTGCTGAGCATTCCTGGCGCGCTCGAGAACGACCAGCTCGGCTCGATGCCGATCCAGGGCTTCCACCTGGCCGACGTGAGCGGCGATGGGATCCTCGACGTCGTCGTCGGAGCGACCTACGCGGACGCCAGGGACACTGGGGCCGTCTTCGTCTGGGCGGGGGGAGCAGGGCTGGCGGGCGCCGCCGCTCCGCTCGCGTCCCTGCGCGTTCCGGGTGCGATCGACCCGGACCGGCTCGGAGACGGGGGGAACTCCGACACGATGCAGCTCGCCGACGTGAGCGGCGACGGCGTGCTCGATGTCGTGGTGGGTGGAAGCTACGCGAGCCACGACGGGCGCACGAACTTGAGCGCGATCTACCTCTGGAAGGGTGGCGCGACGCTGACGGGCGCGCTGGCGCCCACGGCGATGCTCTCCGAGCCCTCCACGCACATCGGAACGCGTCTGTCGCTCTTCATCGCCGACATCGACTTGGACGGAATCCTCGACGTCGTCGGCGCGGGCGGCCAGCACGAGCTCGAGGATCAGGTGCTCCACTTCTGGCCCGGCAGAGACTTCGCGGGTGCCGTGCTCCCAAGCGCCACGCTCTACGCGCCCGATGGATACGTGGCTCACCGTGACCCGCAGCTCGCGGACGTCACGGGGGATGGTGTCCCCGACCTCGTCGTCGCGGCGCCCTTTGCCGGAGCTGGGAGCGCGTGGGGCCTGGGCCGTCTGTTCGTCTGGCAGACGAGCGCGCTCAGTGGGTTGCGGACTCCGGACGCGACCTTGTACGTCCCGGGAGGGATCGCGTACGACCAGGTGGGCGAAGCCATCGAGCTCGTCGATCTGACGGGCGATGGCGTGCTCGACCTCTTGGCCGTCAGTCCCTGGGCCGACGTCGGCGGCCTCGTGGATGCGGGCGCGCTCTACTTCTGGGCGGGCGGCGCCGGAA
Organism: Planctomycetota bacterium; assembly: GCA_013140785.1. Taxonomy (GTDB): domain Bacteria; phylum Planctomycetota; class UBA1135; order UBA1135; genus JABFRZ01. The sequence goes on from JABFRZ010000193.1 coordinate 8,212, forward strand.
TCGCAGGGGACGTCGAGCCGACCGCGACCCTCAGCGTCCCGGGGGCGACGAGCTACGACCTCCTCGGGATGGACTTCCACACCGACTTCACACCTCAGCCCTGGTGCGCCGACTTCACCGGCGACGGAGTACCCGACATTCTGGTGCCCGCTTCGGAAGCGGACGAGGTCGGGCAGGACAGCGGTGCGCTGTACCTCTGGAGTGGCGGGAGCGCGCTCGCCGGTGCCGTCGCTCCAACCGCCACGCTGATCGCCTCGCGAGCGGGGAGCCGGCCGAGGCTCGGCTACTGCGGCGGTCAAGGCGTCTTCGTGGCGGACGTGGACGGCGATCAGCGGCTCGACGTGATCGCCGCCTCGGTCTGGGCGGATTGGGCCGGCGTGGCGGACAGCGGAGCCCTCTTCTTCTGGCCCGGCAGCGGCACGTTTGCGGGCCGGATGTCGCAGGGCGCCACGCTGTTCGTGCCGGGTGCAAACGCGAACGACCTGCTCGGCAGCTTGGCCTGGCCTGGGTCCCGTACAGCGTCAAAGCAGGGCCTCTGGCTGGCCGATGTGACCGGCGATGGCCTGCCCGAGATCGTCGCCGTGACTCCCGAAGCGGATGTCGCCGGTGTCGCCAACGCAGGCGCCGCCTACGTCTGGAGCGGAGCGCAGGGACTCGCCAGCGCCGTCGCGCCCCTGGCAACGATGACGGTGAGCGGCGCGACCAGCGACGATCAGCTCGGTCGCTGACCCAGGACGCTCGCGATTCGATCACGGCTCGCAGCACACGCTCGAGCGGGCCCCGGTTTGTGCGTGGCTTCAGCGACGGAACTGACAGAAGGCACTCGCAGACGCGTCAGGGCTTCCTCTTGCCCATCAAGAAGGGCAGCACGTCGAGCGTGAAGAGCTTCTGGTGGTAGCGATTGAAGCTGTCGCTCACGCGCACGCGGAACGAGTACGTGCCCGTGATCGTCGGCACCCCGCTGAGCACGCCGGCCGACGACAACGAGAACCCAGGCGGCAACTGCGAGCCCAGGAGCTCGAATTCGAGCGAGGTCGCGCTCGTCAGCGAGGCCTGCGCGTCGTGCGTGCCGGCCAGCACGAGATCGCCGCTGTGCGCGCGCGAGATGCCGACCGTCGGCGTGAGGCCGGTGTTCCCGATGCCGTAGTCGAAGCGTATCCGGCCGTCCGAGTACAGCGAGATGGCGAATTCCACGGGATCGTTGGAGGAGACGGTCTCCCCCGTCCAGCGCAGGCGCACCCGACCGCTCACCGAAGTGTCCATGTAGATGTTGTTGACGCCGACTCCATCCGTGGTCAGGTCGTCCCACAGACCCGCGATGCGCGGCAGGCAGCGCAAGGATCCGGTGGTGTTGTAGGACTCGTTCACGAGCGGCGCGATGTCGATGCAGCCGTTGGGCGTGACGTAGACCTTTGCGTAGCTCGTCTCGTAGTACGGAAACCGGAAGGGCAAGATCACCTCCCACGTTCCTTCGTCCGCACGGAACCCCGTCGGGATGCCGCCGAACGTGTAGCCCTGCGGGCCGAGGTCCGTCAACGTGTAGCTCGGCGTGTCACGAAACTCCGACCATGCGAAGGGCGCGCTGCCCCCGGTCTTCGTCAGCGCGAGCGAGTACGGCTTGCCGACCTTCGCGACTGGCAGGCTGCTCGCGCTCGTGATCGTGGGCGCCATCGCATTCACGTACGTGAGCGCCATGCTCGGACTCGAGGCTCCGATGCCCTGGATGCGGTTGAGATTCGTGATCCACGCGCCGGTCTGGTAGGAGTCCGTGCTCGGCGTCGTCGTGGCGTCGATCGTCGTCGCGAAGCCGGAGCGATACACGTCGTCCGAATCGCCGCGATCGAAGTTGTGCTCCATGTCGAAGCCGCCGTCCGCCTGCAGTAGCGCGACGCGGTAGTGTCCCAAGGGCCAGCCGGGCTGCCCGAGATAGCCCTCGTCGTTGTTCGGGTCGTTGTTGGTGAAGCTGCCCTTGCGCTCGTCCACGTGCCAGATCGCGAGTCCGCCTTGCGGCAGCGCGGCGTCGAACCCGACCGGCTGGCGGTTCTCGACCAGGAGGTACTCGCCCTGCAGATAGCCGCTGTCGAGCATGTAGAGCGCGGCGTTGTTCTCGATCTCGAGCACGCTGTGGAGCCCGGGCAGCAGGCGCTGCGGCGAGGCCCAACCAAGCTTCAACTTGCACCACGCGGACATGTGCGAGGGGTTTTGCTGGCTGCCGTCGAAACCCCACGAGCCGGCGGCCATCAAGCACCAGTTGCCGATGCCCTGGCTCGTCCCGTCCGTGTCGTAGAGGTCCGGCAGGCCGAAGAAATGCCCGAGCTCGTGGCACACGACGCCGATCCGGCCCGGATCCGAGCCGGAGGTCGCCCACAGTCCCGGCGAGATGTTGTAGTCGCCGACCTTCACGCCCTCGGCCGAAGTCCAGGTCGGGATGGTCCACTTGTGCGACCACATCCGGTCGGAGTAGTCCGTCCCGTACTGGTCCGTACCGCCCCACTCCGCTCCGTAGCCGGAGTGCAGGAAGGTGATCGCGTCCACCCAGCCGTCGCCGTCCTCGTCGAAGTCCGAGAAGTCCACGAGCGGGTCGGCCGCGTTCAGTCCGTCGGTGATCAGGTCCCACGTCAGCGTGGTGAGCCCGGAGTTGCCGTTCGCGTAGTAATCCTCGGGGAAGGGTGTGTCGAGCCAGCCCACCACGGTGGAGTCGATGGTGAACTGCCCGTACGAGTTCTCCAGGTAGTGGTCGCGCACGCTACCCGTGGGGGCGAGGATCGGATCCCCTCCGACGGCGTTCATGATCGTGGAGACGTTCGCAGCGCTCGGCAGCGTGCGGTTCTGTCCGGACGGTCCGTGATCAAGGAAGCGCAGCAACAGGACCAGGTTGTCCACCGAGCCGGCACCCATGAGGAACGGGCCGCGCGGCCCGCGCACCTCGGTGACCTGCGGCCCGGCCGCCTTTCGTCCGCGCTGGAGTCCCGCGGGCGCCCCGAGGGAGCGAGCGCGGTTCGCGGGCACGACCCCGCGCTCGATCCCGAGCTGCGCCGGATCGCTCGCACCCACCAGTCCCTCGCTCGCTTCGAGCTCACCGTCGGCCGTGCGGCGCGCGAAAAAGTAACCAGCCTTCGTCTTCACGACGGGGAACCCGTGCACGTCCTCGTACCAGTGATTGCAGGCGTTGCCGCGGAAGAAGAGCTCGATCCCGCTTCCATCGGGTTGGAGGTGGAACCGTGCCGACGGGACCGTGGGGAAAGAGCAGTCTTGCAGACCCGCGCCCGGCGGCGCGGTCAGGGCGAGCACGAGGACGAACGCGGCGCAGAACGAGGTCGAACGAGCCAGGCGAATCGAGTCGAGCATGGCGAACTCCTGCATTTTCGACGGACGGACCTAGACCGCGATCACTGTACTCCGGACTCCCGCCCGCTTGCTGCGGGGGTACTCAATGAATCAATGAATGACGGCAGTGGCAGGCAGGGTCGTTCGGCTGCACTCGGACAGTAGGATCTCCGGGCCCATGAAGTCCGCTCCGAGCATGAAGTTCGACCCGAATGCCGCCGCCGCGCTCGAGAGCGGTCTCTTTGGCTTGCCCGATGACCCGCAGGGCGCCCGCGTCCACATCCTCGGCGTGCCCTTCGACGCCACGACCTCGTTCCGCAAGGGCACCGCGCGCGGCCCCGCAGCGATTCGCGCGGCGAGCCGCCAGGTCGATCTGTTCGACTCGCTCAACGGCCGGCCCTACGAGGCCGGCATCTGGATGGCGCCGCTCGATGCGAAGGTCGTGGCCTGGAATGACGAGGCCTCGCGCGTGGCCGAGCCGGTGATCGCGGCCGGAGGCGTGGAGAGCGGGAGAGGTGGCGCCGATGCGAAGCTGCGCAAGGCCGCCGAACGCGTGGACGCGATAGGGGTGGAGCTCAACCGCTGGGTCGAGGAGCGCACGAACGAGAGCCTCGACCAGGGCAAGCTGTGCGGCCTCGTGGGCGGCGACCACTCGACGCCCTTCGGCGCGATCCAGGCCCACGCCGCGCGCATCCCCGGCCTCGGCATCCTGCACGTGGACGCGCACGCCGACCTGCGCCCGGCCTACGAGGGCTTCACCTGGTCGCACGCCTCGATCCTGCGCAACGTGGCCGAGCGCATCGATGGTGTTGCACGCATCGTGCAGGTAGGCGTGCGCGACTTCAGCGAGGAGGAGCATGACTTCATCCTGGCCTCGCGCGGACGGATCCAGACGCTCTTCGACCTCGACTGGGCCGACGCGCGGCACTCGGGCCACAACTTGAAGGCGCTCGTGCGGCGCACGCTCGCATCCCTGCCCGAGGCGGTCTACGTCACTTTCGACGTGGACGGGCTCGAGCCGGCGCTGTGTCCGAACACGGGCACGCCGGTGCCGGGCGGCCTCGGATGGAACGAGGCCATGCTCTGGCTGGACGAGCTGGTGCGCTCCGGGCGGCGCGTGGTGGGCTTCGACCTGAACGAGGTGGCGCCCGCGCCGGGCAGCACGGACGGCGCCGGATGGGACGAGAACGTCGGCGCGCGCCTGCTCTATCGCTTGCTCGGCTTCGCCCTGCGCAGCCAGGCCTGACGGGGCCAGACGTCAGGAGCGCGCGAGCAAGCTCGGCTACGCTCCCGTCGATGCGTCGTCCGTGGCTTCGCGCTCCTCGAGCAGGGCGCGCGGATCGCCGGTAGCGCCAGGGCCTTGCCGCGGAGCTCGTTCTAGCGCGTGCAGCGCGTCGCTGCGCACTCCGGCCCGCGGACAAGGGCCCATGTCGAGATTCGCGCTCCCGGGCTGCAATGCAGGGACCCTGTTCGGAGGCACTCCATGACGACCGTGAAGACCATCACGCGCAGCCAGGCCATCGAGGACCTGCGCCGAGAGCTCCTGAAGCTCGTCGACGAAGACAGCTCGCTGTGCCTCGTGGCCGCGCGCCGCGGGCTCTTCTGCAACGGCCTCGGGCGCTGGAGCAAGGAAGAGCTGGAGCGGCGCCTCCCGTGCAGCCTGCACCACGACCACGAGCCCACGCGGGACGAGGTCGAGCAGGAGGCGAATCGCTGGCTGCTCAGACTCCAGGACATCCGTGCGGGCAGGCTGCCGTGCGACATCGAGCGCGGCGGCCGCTCGCTCCTCTGCGCCGGCTGGGACGAGTTCTACGAGAGCGAGCTGGCGCAGTACTACCGCGAGATGTGCGGCGAGGAGGTCCGGATCGTCCCGGACGACCTCGGCGGCCCAATGCCGACCGGGTCCTAGCCAGACGCGAGACCGTCGCCGGGTGCGGCTACAATTCCGTCGATGCGTCCGTGGATCGCGATCGTCGGCGAGCTGGTCCAGGCCGAGCGGGCCGAGGTGCGCCTCTCGCTGCGCTACGCCGCGGCGATCGAGCGCGCGGGCGGACAGCCGTTCGTCGTGCCGTACACCTCGCGCGAGGCGCTGGATGAGCTGGTCGGCCGCGCCGACGGGTTGGTGTTCTCAGGCGGCGACGACTTCGACACGGCGCGCCTCGGCCTCGGGCCGACGCACCCGGCCGCGAAGCCCGTCCCGACGCAGAAGCAGGATTTCGACCTGGCCTTGGCGCAGAGCGCAATCGAGCGGGGTCTCCCGACGCTTGGGATCTGCTACGGGATGCAGCTCCTGGCACTCGCCGGTGGTGGGACGCTGCACCAGCATCTGCCCGATGATCGGCCCGGCTGCCAGCCGCACTCGGGCGGCGTCCGGCACGGCGTGCGCGTGCTCGCCAGCACGAAGCTGCGCGCGACTCTCGGCGTCCCCACGCTCGAAGTGGTCTCGCGCCATCACCAAGCAGTCGCGACCATCGGACCGGGCTGGCAGGTCTCCGGCGTGGACTCCGAGGACCTGATCGAGGCCATCGAGCGCACCGATCACCCCTTCGCCCTCGGCGTGCAATGGCACCCCGAGCTCTCGAGCGAGCCCGAGCACGCGCGCCTCTTCACAGAGC
>JABFRZ010000666.1 GCA_013140785.1 Planctomycetota bacterium
ACCGGGGTCGTGGCGCGCTGGGTCGCCGCCACGACCCCGGTTGCGCCGGCGCGCTCGGTCGAGGACCTGCACGCGCTCGCGACGGCGACCGGCGGCGGCTCGTTCGGCCTCTCCGTGCTCGACAACCGTCTGATCGCCGTCATCGACGAGGCGGCCGACGGCAAGAACAACGACGGCAAGGTGAACAACCACGAGCTGGCCGCCTGGCTCGATCCCGCCGCAGCCAATCCGACCTGGGACTTCTCGCACCAGCACCCCAGTACCCGCAGCTTCGGCACGGGCATCTTCGACAGCAACAACAACTCGGAGCCGTTCGCGGGTACGGCCTGGATGGCGCCCGAATCCGTGGGCGGGCGCCTGGCCCTCGTGTTCCTGGAGGAGGTCCCGGGCACGAACGCGAACGTCGGCTCGCTCAACACCAACCTGAGCTGCGCGCTGGTGGCGAAGGACAGCGACAAGACCGACGGCCTGCCGGTGTGGGCCGACTTCGAAGCGGGGCCCACGCTCGACTTCGACGGCATGGGCTACGCGGTGGACTTCGCCAACGCGGGCATCGAGATCGCGGGCAACTACGTCTTCTTCCGCGTGTCCGAGGCAGCCGACAACCGCGACTACAACGCCGACGGGGCGAAGGACGACGTGGTGCTGTTCCGCAACCCCTTGACGACCTGCGGTCCGGTGCCGATGGCCACCTCGAGCCTGGTCGCGGGCCAGGCGATCACGACCGACCGCGCGAGCGGCGCCGCGTTCCTGTCCTCGGAGACCCAGGCCGGCATCGACTTCAACCTGGACGGCGACCAGGCGGATCTGGTCGTGCGCTACTTCCGCTTCTGATGGCGTGACGGCAAGAAAAGCGTGCGGCCCGCGGAGCGAGCCCGCGAGCCGCACGACCCACCTCGATGGCTTGGGTCAATCCTCGATGAATCAATCCCTCGCGACCGCGGCGCTCTCGAGCGCGCCCCCGGTCCAGCCCCCCTGTTCGAGCCGCCAGCCGCGGCCCATGGCGTTCACGTCGTTGACGCTGCCGTCGGCGTTGAGCGTGCCGTTCTGGATCATCAGCTCGCGATAGGCGCCCGGCAGTTGGCCCGCGGCGATCTGCGTGCCCGGCGGCGGCACGAAGTGCACGTTGTCGCGGATGGCGACGTGCGTGGGCAGGGCCGAGCGCTCGCCCATCACCAGGAAGTCGAACTCGACTCTGCTCCAGCCGTCGCCCTTGCCGCCTTCGTTCTCGCGCACCGCGATCGAGTCGAGGCCCTTGTGCGCCACGTACAGCCCGCGGCTCGGCCCGAGCGGCGTCAGGCTCACGGTCAGACCCTCGGCGCGCGCGACGAGCCGGAAGCTCGCGGGCGTCACGAGCTCGGCGCGGCCGTCCACGAGCGTGGCCGTGCCGCGGAAGTACACGCCGTGCTCGGGGCCCTCGAGCGACACGTACTGGATCTCCTTGCTGGCGTCGAGCGGGTGCGGCTGCACGAAGCTCTTCGAGCTCCCGAACACGACGCCCGTGCCGCCGTTGATGCCGGCGAGCTCCGCGTTGTTGTTGCGCACCGAGACGTAGCCGGCGTTGGTGTTGTTGGCGGGGGTCGAGAGCGTCACGAGGAACGTGCTGCCGTTCTTGATCGTCGCGATGGCGCCCGCTTCGCGCGCGATCGAGACCGAGGAGAGCAGGTTCGTCACGACCGGTTCGTTGCCGGGGTTGGTCAGGCCGATCGTCTCGATCACGCCGAACTGCCCGTTGGTCGAGGGGCGCACCACGGCGTGGGTCAGCCCGTTTCCGTTGCAGGAGGCGAGCGCACCGTTCACTTCGAGCGGTCGGAAGGGGAACGTCGTGCCGATGCCCACGAAGCCCGTGCTCGCATTGACGTGGAGGCTCTGGGACATCGGGAAGAGCTTGCCGATCGTCGGGACCGTCGAGGCCGAGAGGCAGTTCCCCGTGGCCGTGTCGCGCAGCGTGTCCGCGCAGATCGGATAGAGGGCGGCCGCTCGGTTCGGACCGGCAGGGACCTGGATCTGGGGCTGCGCGCGCGCGCCGGTCGATCCGAGGGCGAGGAAGGTCGTGCCCGCTGCGAGCGCGGCGAGGGTCAGACTGCGTCGAGAGAGATTCATGGCGAGGCCCTTGAGTGGTGATCGGGACTGAGGGTGGACACCGGGGTGCGGGATAGCGCCACAAGTTACGTTCCCCGCCGCGCACGCCTCGCGCCGGGCCAGGTCCTCGTGTTACGGCCCAGAAACAGGCCGCTTCTCCTCGGGGATCTCGCGGCGGGAGCGCGCCGCGCCCCGCCCTCGCGGACAGCGGTGAGCGCTGCGAACGCACATTGGGAAAAAAGTGGGGGCGCGTCGGGAGTCGAGCTCCGCGCGCGGCCTAGTGTGAGCGCGAAGGCTCGCCAGACGGGGCGCGCACGTTACACGTTCGCTCGTTTTCCGCGCGGGCGTCGCCGCGCTCCACCCCCTCGCGCGGGGTCCTCGTCAGGGAGTCCAGTGCGGGTCCCCGTGTCCGGGCGGCGGCGATTCCATGCCCACGAGGAAGGGCGCGGCCGCGTCGGCCGACTCGCGTTCGCGCCGCGCGCGCGTGAGGCGCCGGAGGGCCTGCTTGCGCGCGTCCCAGGCGCTCTTCTGCGCGACCTTCCCGTTGGTGTCGAGGTGCAGCAGGGTCGCGAGCCCGTCGGGCTCCAACGCGAGGCGGATGCGACCCACGGCCGCGCTGCGGAAGCGCTCCAGGAAGGCGGGCTCGAGCGGCGCGCTCGACATCCCGTGCAGGCGCGCCACGCCGCGGCGCCACTGGTCGCGCTCGCTGATCAGCAGCACATGGTTGAAGAGCAGCTTGTTCGTGCGCATCGAGAGCGCCTTCTTCGGCACGCCCTGGTTTACGAGCTGGTCGAGCGCGTCGAGAGTGCGATCCTGCTTGAGCGCCGTGACGACCCTCCAGTGGTTCTCGGGCACGAAGCCGTCGGCGCGCATCTCCCAGTACAGGTGCCCGAGGCCCTTCGAGCGCGCGTAGCGCGCCAGGTGGTAGGGCACGTAGTGGTTGTGCGCGATCGTGTCGGCCGCGAGGTGCGCGAGGTAGCCGAGCGCGAAGGCCTCCTCGGCGCGGCTCGCCGCGCGCGCGCGCATCTCGCTCACGATCGTCCAGCGGTGGCAGTGGTTGTAGTGCCCGCCGTAGCCCTTGAAGTTGATCAGGTCGGCCGCGATGTTGCCGTACAGGAAGGCCGAGCGTTCGTCGCGCAGCAGCGCGGCCGCGCCGGGCGCCAGCTTGCGGCGCGCGCGCAGCACGCGCAGCGAGAACTCGAGGTGGTTGCCCGGGCCCCATCCGAACACCAGCGCGACGAACAGCAGCGAGAGTAGGAGGAGCATGGTGGAGCGCGGCTCGAACGTGACGCTAGTGTCCCGTCCCACAAGTATCGAGAACGATCTGCCGCGCTGGATCAACGCTGGCGGCGTTGCGCCTCCTCCGAGTATTGCAGCGAATACGCGTCGTCGGCGCGCCTTGCCAGCCTTGGTCCATCACGGCACCTCGTTCTCGATACTTGTGAGACGGGACACTAGCAGAACGACGGCTGGCGCGTGGCTATCGTCCGCTCCGGCCCGGTTGCAGGAGTCGCGCGCGCCGTTCGACGTCGGCCCAACTCGGGACGCCCCCTTGCGGGCCCGGGACGAGTTCCCGGCAACGCGCGTGGAGCGCGCGCAGCTCCGGCCCGTCGCCCAGGCGCTGCTGCAACCGTGCCCACATCGAGGTCGTCACGCGCCGCCGCGAGTGGAGGTGGTGGCGCACGCCGTCCACGTCGAGCAGCAACCAGCGCTTCCCGTCCCACAGGAGGTTCGAGGGGTGCAGGTCGCCGTGCAGCACCCGCCGGCGTGTCATCTCGGCCAGGAACGGGGCGAGCTCGGTGGCCGCCACCGCGTCGCGGCCCCACACCTCGTCGAGGAGTTGCCCGCGCACGTACTCACGCACCAGCAGGCTCGGGCCGCCGCGCGCCGCGCTCGCTGCCACGAGCGGGCGCGGGGAGGGGATCGGCTGGCACTCGAAGTGACGCTCGGCCGAGCGCACCGCGCGCGACGTGCGGAAGTGGCCGAAGAGCGAGGCGCGCGGGAAGAACTTCACGATCCACTCGCCGAGCAGGAAGACGCGCGCTTGCTTGAGGACGCGGGCGGAAGGCACCGCGCCCTGCGCGAGCCAGCGCGGCAGGGCCGCAACCAGCTCGGGAGCCGTAGTGCCGTAGGCAACACCGCGCAGCGCCCCGCTGCGGAAGGGCCGGCGCGGACCGGCGCTTCCCGCCGGGAAGGCCAGGCCCGGGTCCGGCGCGCTCAGGCCGGCTGCTTCGTCGGTTTGCGCGCGCACAGGATGGCCGTCCGGGAGGTCAGCATGTCGAGCCCACCGAGCGCGTCCAGCAGGCCGAGAAC
>JABFRZ010000230.1 GCA_013140785.1 Planctomycetota bacterium
CATGAGCGGGGAAGCACCGGCGTTGGCGCGGGTCGGCGAGGCGCAGGGTCGATGCGGCAGGATCGCGCGCGCGCGCGTAGCTCGTCGTTCGAGAGTCGTTCGCGCAGCGGACAGCCCGCCCCGAAGTGCGCCACCGAAGCCGGCCGGCGCCTCAGCCCCCCTTGGCTTCGGCGCAAGTCGCGCAGTCCGTCGCGGTCGCGGGAGCGCTCGCCTCGCGCTCCTTGCCACCCATGGGCGGCACCTCGGGCTCGAAGAAGAGCGTGCCGAGCGCCAGGTCGAAGGGCCCGAGCCCCACCCCGAACCCGAGCGCCCCCACCTCGAGCCGGAAGAGTTTCCACAGCACGACCCCGCCGAGCGCGCCGTCGCTCTCGCCGTCGAGCACGCGCAGGCGGAAGAACTCGTCCTCCGCGCGCACTCCGATGGCCGCGTGGCCGTCGATCAGACCGCGCGACTCGATGCGCGGGGGCGCGTCCTCGGCCCCCACGCTGGTCACGGTGCATCCAGAAACGAGCGCGGCCACCAGGGTGGCCGCCAGGAGAGCTTGGGATCCCGTCGTCATGGCTGTTGGATTGGCGTTGTCGAGGAAGGGTAGCGTCCGGCCGAAGGCCGGAGTCTATGCGCTGAGGCGCGGCAGCGTTTCGCGCAGCGCGAGCCAGGCCCCTGGCGATGGCCTTGGGAGCGCCGGCTCGGATGGCCGATCCAGGTGGCCATGCTCTCCTCGTTCCCGGGGGGCCGCGCGCGCGCCCGCTTCCGCTCGATCTTCCTGTCCGACGTGCACCTCGGCTCGCCGCGCGCCCAGGCCGAGCTGCTGCTCGACTTCCTGGCCCACAACCAGGCCGAGTTCCTGTTCCTGGTGGGCGACATCGCCGACGAGACCGACGGAGCCGACGAGGGCTCGCTGGCGGCCTGGCCGGAGGCGCACCGCGCCGTGCTCGACTCCCTGCGCCGCATGGCGAGCGAGGGCACGCGCGTGCGTTACATGACGGGCAACCACGACCCGCGCTTCGGCAAGCTGTGGGGCGCGGCCGTGGCGCTCGAGATCGCGCGCGAGCTCGAGCACACCACCGCCGACGGACGACGCCTGTGGATCGTGCACGGCGACGGCTTCGACGAGGTGGTGCATCGGCGGCGCTGGCTGTCGCGCATCGGCGACGCGCTGGCGCGCGGCCTCGAGCACGCCTGCCTGGCCCTCGAGCGCCTGTTCCTGGCCCGCCGCGGACGCCTCGGTCGCGCGCTGCGCGAGCGCTGCAAGGGTTGGCTCGGCTACACCCAGCGCTTCGAGCGCTCGGCCGTGTTCGCGGCGCGCGCGCGGGCCATGGACGGGATCATCTGCGGCCACGTGCACTCGGCCGCCTCGCGCACCATCGACGGGCTCTACTACGGCAACGGCGGCGACTGGGTGGGCAGCGGCACGGCCCTGGTCGAGCACGTGGACGGGCGCATGGAGCTCCTGTGCTGGGAGCCCGCGGCGTAGCAGCTGCTTTCCCGGCTGCGTCGAAGAAGCCAGACTTGCCCGGCCATGACGCAACGCGGTGAGCTGGCGCTCGTGATGAGCGGCGGAGGCGCGCGCGCGGCCTACCAGGTCGGCGCGCTGCGCTGGCTGGCGAAGCGCTTGCCCACGGCTAGCGTCCCTATCCTGACGGGCGTCTCGGCCGGCGCGATCAACGCCGCCTTCCTGGGCGCGCACGCGGGCAGCTTCGAGCAGCGCGTCGAGAAGCTGTGCGACCTGTGGGGCGAGCTCTCGGTCGAGTACGTCTTCCGCGTGGGAGCCCTGGGCCTGTTCTCGCACCTCCTGGACTCGGCCCTGTCGCTGGTCTCGGGCGGCTACCGCAAGCCCAGACACCACGGCATGGTGGACACGGCGCCGCTGCGCGTCTTCCTCGAGCGCACGCTCATGGCCGAGAAGGGCGAGCTCACGGGCATCGCCCGCAATCTCGAGCGCGGGGTCGTGCGCGCCGTGGCCATCACCGCCGCCAGCTACACCACCGGCCGTTCGGTGACCTTCGTGCAGGGCCGGGACGTCGAGCCGTGGGAGCGCGCCGACCGCGTCAGCCGCGGCTGCCTCCTGCGCGTCGAGCACGTCATGGGCTCGGCCGCGCTGCCGATCTTCTTCCCGGCCGTGCAGATCGAGAACGGCTACTACGGCGACGGCGGCATGCGCTTGACCGCGCCGCTGGCCCCGGCCGTGCACCTCGGCGCGCAGCGCATCCTCGCGATCTCGACGCGCCACATCCCGGATCTCGGCGAGACGCGCGCGCACGTCCTCAAGGGCTACCCGCCGCCGGCGCAGATCTTCGGCGACGTGATGAGCGCGATCTTCCTCGACCAGTTCGACGGCGACGCGCTGCGCCTGCAGCGCATCAACCAGCTGCTCGAGAACACGCCGCCCGAGAAGCGCGAGAACCTGCGCCCGGTCGAGCTCTTGCTGCTGCGCCCCTCGCGCGACCTCGGGCGCCTGGCCAACGACTACGAGGCGCGCCTACCCCGCACCTTCCGCTTCCTGACGCGCGGCCTCGGCACGCAAGAGACGCGTTCCAACGACCTGATCTCGCTGGTGATGTTCCAGGCCGACTACGTGAAGCGCCTCTTGCAGCTCGGCGAGCAGGACGCGGCCGAACGCGCACGCGAGATCGAGGCCTTCGTGGGCGCGTGAGGCCAATAACGCGCCGCTCAGTCGGGCAGGCGCGCCAGGACCGCGGGCAGCAGCGCTTCGGCCACGAGCCGGTGGCCGAAGGAGGTCGGGTGTACGAAGTCCCACCACAAGAAGCCGCGCCCAGAGTGGAGCGCCAGCTCGTGGTGCACGTCGACCACCGGGATGGCGTGCTCGGCCGCCACTGCGCGCATGGTGGGGTGCAGAACGAGCTCGCCCGGCACGGCCTCGATCGAGTTGGCCTCCAGCGCGAAGAGTGCGGGGATCTCGTGCTCGGCGCACAGGCGCGCGAAGCCGTGCAGCGCCTGGGCGAAGGCCGCGGCATCCTTGTCGTTGTTCGAGAGGTTGAGGACCACGAGATCCGGCCCCAGCGCCAGCCACTCCTCGCGAAAGAGCTCGAAGAGGCGCGGCGCGCGCAGGCCCGAGACGCCGCCGTTGACGCACTCGAAGTCGCGCCCGGGCCGCTCGGCCTCGAGCCGGCGCTCGAGGACGCTGACGAAGCCCTCGCCCGCGCGCGTCGCGCCGGCACCCCAGGTCTGGGACGTGCCCACCACCAGGACGCGCGTGACGCCGGGGTGCGCGCGCGGGTAGCGCGCGCGGATCTCTTCCGCGATGCGCAGCGCCTCGTCGTTCAGCCAGGCCGCCTCGGCGTCGAACTTCGCGCGCGGGTAGCGCCCGGCCTTCGCCTGCTGCAGCGCGAACAGCGCCAGGGCCACGAACAGGAGGCTCGCCGATCCGGCCACGGCGAAGGCGAGCAGCCGGCGGCCGGAGAGACGCCAGCGGCGCACGAGACGCCACGCGAGAACGTCCAGGGCCAAGAGCCCGACGAGCGCGAGCAGCCCGCGGCGGAAGCCACGCGCGTTGAAGAACGTCTCGTGGAACCCGCCCGGGCCGTCGCAGGTGACGTGTATGTCGTCGAGCACGACCGAGACCTGCCCGCCGCGGAAGCCGAAGCGCTGCGGGTCCGCGACCGGCGCGCCGACCCGCTGCGGCTCGCCACCGTTCAGCGCGGCCCGCACGCCATCGGCCCCGAAGTCGAGCGCGAGGTGCGACCAGACGAGCGGCTCGGGCGCGAACCCGGGCAGCGGCTCGAACTCCAGGAACTCCCCCGCCGCATCGACCGTGAAGCTCCCGGGGGGGAAGCGCTGGTCGGTGCCGAGGCGCAGGCCCGCGCCGCCCTCCGGGCCGAGGCCGAACAGGACCACCAGGTAGGCCCCCGGATCGGCGCGGAAATCGAGCTCGAGGTCTCGCACGGGGAGCGGCTCGCGCAGCTCTACCTCCTGGAACCCGAACCAGCGCCCGAGGTCGAGCTGCCCCCCGGCCAGCGTGTGGTGCGAGTGGGCGAAATCCTGCGCGCCCATCACCTTCTGCAGGTGGCTCTTCGTGGCCACCCAGCGCCCGCTGGCCTCCACGGAATGCGTGTACCAGGCGTAGACCCAGGCCCCGGCCACCACCGCCGCCGCCTGGGCTCCGAGCAGCAGGAGCGCGATCGTGCGGGTCCTCGGGCTCACTCTGAAGCCGATTCTATCCGCGAAGCCTTCCTTCGGGGGACGCGGGAGCGTCGCCCTCGGTCTCGGAACTGCGGTTCACTCAACCGCTTCGCGGCCGGGCGGGCACCAGGGATGCTGGAGCTCACGATGGAACTCGATCCGGCTGTCCTGCTCGCGACCGACGGCCGCCTGCGCCAGGTCGTCGGCCGTGCTCGCATCGCGCACCAGCGCGCGCCGAGGCCATCCCC
>JABFRZ010000558.1 GCA_013140785.1 Planctomycetota bacterium
CGGGCCATCCTCGGCGGGGGCGGCGCCTCCGCGCAAGAGCGCACGGCGGCACTTCTCGCCAGCATCTCGAGTGGCGGAACCCTCGGCGGACGTGCGCGCGTCGGGCGCCCATGGCAGAATCAGCCCGGCTGACCGCGTCCGGTCGTTCACTCCTTGGGAGCGGGACGGAGGCGCAGAGGTCCAACCGAGCAAGGATCCATGAGCACGAAGACCCCCGGTTCCGAGCTGCCGCTGCAGCAGCAAGAGGAAGTCGTGATCCGCTTCGCCGGCGACTCCGGCGACGGCATGCAGATCACCGGCAACCAGTTCACGCACACCTCGGCGATCCTCGGCAACGATCTCGCGACCTTCCCCGACTACCCGGCCGAGATCCGCGCGCCAGCCGGCACGCGTCCCGGTGTGTCGGGCTTCCAGGTGCGCTTTGGCTCGTCCGACATCCACACACCGGGCGACCAGCCCGACGTGCTGGTGGCCATGAACCCGGCGGCCTTGATCGTGAACATCAAGGACCTGAAGCCGAGCGGCGTGGTCGTCGTGAACACCGGCCAGTTCTCCGAGAGCGACCTCAAGAAGGCCGGCCTCGCCAAGAGCCCGCTGACCGACGGCACGCTGTCCGCCTTCCGCGTCATCGAGATCGACGTCAACAAGCGCGTGATCGAGGCGCTCAAGGGCACCTCGCTCAGTTCGAAGGAGGTCCAGCGCTGCAAGAACTTCTACACGCTCGGCCTGATGTACTGGCTCTACAGCCGCCCGCTCGAGACCACCATGAAGTGGCTCACGGAGAAGTTCGCGAAGCGCCCCGAGCTGGCCGAGGCCAACAAGCTCGCCATGCAGGCCGGCTACAACGCCGGCGACATCCACGAGATGTTCCAGGGCCGCATCGAGGTGCAGCGCTGCGACGTCATGCCGAAGGGCACCTATCGCAACATCATGGGCAACGACGCGCTCGCCATCGGGCTCGTGACCGGCGCGAAGCTCGCCAACCTGCGCATCTTCCTGGGCTCGTACCCGATCACGCCGGCCTCGGGCATCCTCGAGACGCTCTCGACTTTCAAGAACTACGACGTGATCACGTTCCAGGCCGAGGACGAGATCGCGGCCATCTGCTCGGCGCTGGGCTCGGCCTACGCCGGCTACCTCGGGGTGACCGCGACCTCGGGCCCGGGCATGGCGCTGAAGGGCGAGGGCATGGGCTTGGCCGTTTCGATCGAGTTGCCGCTCGTGATCGTGGACATCCAGCGCGGCGGGCCCTCGACGGGACTGCCGACCAAGACCGAGCAGGCCGACCTCCTGCAGGCGATCTTCGGGCGCAACAGCGAGGCGCCCATGCCGGTCATCGCGGCCGCTTCGCCGGCGGACGCGTTCGAGACCGCGATCGAGGCCGTGCGCATCGCGGTCACCTACATGACGCCTGTGATCCTGCTCTCGGACGGCTACATCGCCAACGGCGCCGAACCCTGGCGCCTGCCGAAGATCGAGGAGCTCAAGCCCTTCCCGAAGGCGTTCTTGAGCGAGGTCCCCAAAGACGGCTTCCTGCCCTACGCGCGTGACCAGCACCTGGCGCGTCCGTGGGTCAAGCCCGGAACCGTGGGCCTCGAGCACCGCGTGGGCGGCCTCGAGAAGGCGCACCTCACGGGACACATCAACTACGAGCCCGAGAACCACGAGTTCATGGTGCGCATGCGTCAGAACAAGGTCATGGGCGTGCGCGATTCGATCCCGACCCCGAACGTGTTCGGGGATTCGACCGGCGAGCTCCTGATCCTGGGCTGGGGCTCGACCAAGGGCGCCATCACCAGCGCGATCGAGAAGCTGCGCGCCAAGGGGCGCAAGGTCTCGAGCCTGCACTTGCGGCACGTGTGGCCGCTGCCCAAGGGCCTGGACAAGATCTTTGGCTGCTTCGAGTCGATCCTGGTGCCGGAGATGAACATGGGCCAGATGGCGCGTGTGCTGCGCTCCGAGTTCCAGCAGCACAACATCATCAGCTACCCGAAGGTGCAGGGCTTGCCGTTCCGCACGTCCGAGCTCGTCGCCAAAGTCGAATCGTTGCTTCAAGAGTGATAGCCGAGAAATAGCCATGCCCGACACCACAGCTCCGCTCACCAAGAAGGACTTCAAGTCGGACCAGGAAGTGCGCTGGTGCCCCGGCTGCGGGGACTACGCGGTCCTGAACTCCGTGCAGGGGATCATGGCGACGCTGGGCATCCCGCGTCACCAGATCTGCTTCGTGTCGGGCATCGGCTGCTCCAGTCGCTTCCCGTACTACATGAACACCTACGGGTTCCACTCGATCCACGGGCGCGCGCCGGCCGTCGCGACCGGCATCAAGACCGCGAATCCCGAGCTCAGCGTGTGGATGGTGACCGGCGACGGCGACGGGCTCTCGATCGGCGGAAATCACATGGCGCATATCCTGCGCCGCAACGTCGATCTCAAGATCCTCCTGTTCAACAACGAGATCTATGGCCTGACGAAGGGCCAGTACTCGCCGACCTCGCCGGTGGGCCTGAAGACCAAGTCCACGCCGATGGGCTCGGTCGATCGGCCCTTCGATCCGCTCAGCTTCGCGCTCGGCTGCGGGGCGACCTTCGTGGCGCGCACGATCGACTCGCACCTGAAGCACATGGAGCGGGTGCTGCTCGCCGCCGCGCACCACAAGGGCACGGCCTTCGTCGAGATCTACCAGAACTGCGTGATCTTCAACGACGCCTGCTTCGAGGCCTTCGCCGAGAAGGGCGTGCGCGACGAGAAGACCATCGACCTGCGCCCCGGGCAGCCGATGGTGTTCGGCAAGGAGCTCGACAAGGGCCTCAAGATCGTCGGCTGGGAGCCGGTGATCGTGCCCGCGGCCGAGGCCGACATCTGGAAGTCCGACACGCACTCGCCCGGCCCGGCCTTCGTCATGTCGCAGCTGCACCTCGATCCCGCTATGCCGCGCCCGATCGGGATCCTGCGCGACGTGCGCGCGCCGATCTTCGAGGAAGCCGTGCACGACCAGATCCGCGCCGCCAAGGCGAAGCGCGGCGAGGGCACGCTCGAGCAGCTGATCTACTCGGGCGAGACCTGGACGGTGTGAGCTTGGATGGCGTGAGTTGAGCCTGTTCGGGAAGGAAGAGCCCAAGCACGTCACGATTCGCAGCGGAGCGCAGCTCGACTGCCTGGTGTGCGGCGGCGATCTCTTCTTCGCGCGCAAGGGCCAGCTCAACACGGCCGTGGCTTCGTTCTTCAATCTCGACTGGACGAATCCCAGCGCCGTGCACTGGTTCCTCGGCTCCAAGGACGGAGATTGAGCGCGGCCAGCTTGCCCGAGCGCTGCGTGCCCTGTGCCAAGGGCACGCCCGCGCTCGAGCGCGGCGCGGCCGAGGCGCGCCACGCGCACGTGCCCGACTGGACGCTCGACTTTCCGCGTCTGCGGCGCACGTTCGTGCTCAGAGACTTCCGCGACGCGCTGGCCTGGACGAACCGCGTCGGGATGCTGGCGGAAGAGGAGCAGCACCACCCCGACTTTCACCTCACCGGCTGGAACCAGGTCGAGCTCGTGCTGTGGACGCACGCCGCGGGCGGCTTGCACGACAACGACTTCGTGCTGGCGAAGAAGATCGACGAGCTGTGGGCGCGCCGTCGCGCCTGACCTTTTCTGCCCGTTCCTCGGCGAGCCTCCGCGCGGTGCGCTCGAGCTCTTCAGGCCTTGGGAACGTCCCCCAACTTGCGGATGCGCTTGATGCCCGTGGTTTCGAACAGGAGGTGCTCGTGCTCGACCGGCACGCCGTACTTCGCGGTGTAGCGGATGAGCTCTTCGGGGCTCTGGCCGTCGGGCACCTCGAAGATGACGGCATGGTGCAGCCTGGTCCGATCGCCATCCGGCTTGCCGAGACGTCCGATGTAGACCGTGCCTTCGGTTTCGACCACCAGGTTGATGCCGTGCGGAGCTTGCGAGATGTTCATCGAGTCGAGTTCTCCTCTAGTGTTGCTCGGGAAGTGCGACCCAGATCGTCCGTGGCGCGCGCGAATCCTGACGGCCGTGCAGCAAGCCTCTCGTAAGCGCGGCGCGCACCACGCGCTCGTGCCGCGCGCAGGCGCCTGCTTGACTCACTCCGAACGGTTCGCGCCCGTTCCGCCGCCGGACGAGTCGAGCGCTTCGATGTAACGGAGCGCGGCTGCATGCAGGGGCTCGAGCGCGAGTGCCTGCTGGAGCAACGAACGCGCGCCGGGCTCGTCGTCATCGAGCGCGCGGATCGCGCCGAGCTCGGCCAGGCAGTCGGCCGAGTAGGCGGGCTCGAGCCGCATGGCGGCCGTGAAGGGCTCGGCGGCCTCTGCGTCCCGCTCCAGCCGGCGCAGCGCGGTGGCCAGGTTGTAGGTCGCTTCGGCCGAGCCCTTC
>JABFRZ010000324.1 GCA_013140785.1 Planctomycetota bacterium
CTTCATCCAGGTTCAGAGAGGGCTCATCTCTCTTAACCAGCTCGACTTCGAGCGTGGCGCAGCCCTACTCACCGAAGGCATGGCCATTCTTGAGAACCAGACATCGCCGGATTTCGCCTTCGCGATCTTGGGAGGTCGCTACGCGCTCGCGGAATCCTTTGCACGACTCGGTCGGGTGCACGATGCGAAGGCGTGGGCGCGAAAAATCACCGCCGTCCCAGACGGACCCGGCGTGAGCCATCTCCAGGCGCGAGCGTACGCGTCGAGCCTGGCCGGCGACTGGCAGCTCCACCGCGACGCGCTGGCCCGGGCGCAGCGCATGCGCAGGGTTCGCGACCTCGAACCACAGGTCGACCGTTTCGCTGGCGGCATCCGCGCTCCTGTTCGACGCGCAGGGCGGCGCGTGGGTCTACGTGCACGCGGGCGGCACGCGCTATCGGCGCGCGGCGGTGGACCTCGAGCGCGCGGCGGGTGGCGAGGCGCTGCTCGTGCGCGGACCCGAAGCGGGCTCGCAGGTGGTCAGCGCGGGCGCGGCCGAGCTCTTCGGAACGGAGTTCGGCGCGGGCAAATAGCCGAGCGGCCGAACCACGCGCGCACGGAGCAAGCTGAGCAAGCAAGCATGCTGAACTCATGTTGACCTCATGTTGAACTGGATCGTCTCCACCTCGATGCGGCTGCGCACGCTCGTGATCGTGGCGGCGGCGCTCCTGGTCGCCTTCGGGGTGCGCGAGCTGGGCGACGTGCCGCTGGACGTCTTCCCCGAGTTCGCCCCGCCCAGGATCGAGGTCCAGACCGAAGCCCCTGGCCTGTCGGCCGCCGAGGTCGAGCTGCTCGTCTCGGCGCCGCTGGAGGCCGCGCTGCAAGGAACGCCGTGGCTCACGGCGGTGCGCTCGAAGTCCGTGATGGGCCTCTCGTCGGTCGTCTTGCTGCTCGAGCCCGGCGCGGATCTGATGCGCGCGCGGCAGTTCGCGCAAGAACGTCTGGCGCTGGCGGGCGGCCTGCCCGAGGTGGCGCACCGTCCGGTGATCCTTGCGCCGCTCTCGGCCACGAGCCGGGCGCTGAAGATCGGCTTGTCTTCCACGGAGCTCTCGCAGCTCGAGCTCTCGGCCCTGGCGCGCTGGAAGATCCGCCCCGCCCTCATGGGTGTGCGCGGAGTCGCCAACGTGGCTCTGTGGGGCCAGCGCGATCGTGAGCTGCAGGTCCTGGTCGATCCCGAGCGCTTGCAGCGCCACGGCGTGACGCTCGACGAGGTCGTCGCGGCCACGCGCGCGGCGGCCTCGGCCCTGACCGGTGGCTTCGTGGACACGCCCAACCAGCGCCTGGCCGTGCGCCACGTCACGGAGCTCGCGCGCCCCGAGGACCTGGCTCGAGCGGTCCTTCTCTTGCGCGGCGGGACCCCGCTCTTGATCGGAGACGTCGCCGACGTGGTCGAAGGATTCGCGCCGCCGATCGGCGACGCGGTGATCGACGACGGACCCGGCATCCTCCTGATCGTCGAGAAGGAGCCTTGGGGCAACACCTTCGACGTCACGCGCGGCATCGACGAGGCGCTGCGCGTGCTGGCGCCCGCGCTGACCGGCGTGCACGTGGACGCGAGCATCTTCCGTCCGGCTACGTTCATCGAGACCGCCCTCCAGAACCTGGCGCACGCGCTGTGGATCGGGTGCGGCCTGGTCGTGGTCGTGTTGGTCCTGTTCCTGTTCGATTGGCGCGCGGCGGTGATCAGCGTGGCCGCGATCCCGCTCTCCTTGATCGTGGCCGCGCTGGTGCTCGCGCGCTCCGGCCAAACCATGAACACGATGGTCCTGGCGGGCCTCGTGATCGCGCTCGGGGAAGTCGTGGACGACGCGATCATCGACGTCGAGAACATCTCGCGCCGGCTGCGCGCGAACCGGACCTCGCTCACCGCGCGTTCGGCCTTCCGGGTGGTGCTCGAAGCCTCGCTGGAGGTGCGCAGCGCGGTCGTGTTCGGGAGCCTGATCGTGGTCCTGGTCCTGATGCCGGTCTTCTTCCTGGAGGGCCTGGCGGGGGCGTTCTTCCGGCCGCTGGCCTCGGCCTACGTGCTCGCAATCCTGGCCTCGCTGGCGGTCGCGCTCACGGTCACGCCCGCCATGTCACTGTGGCTCCTGCCAGAGAGCTCGGCGCGCGCGCACGATGCTCCGCTCGTGCGTCTGCTCAAGGCGGGCTACGCGCGCGTGCTGCCGTGGATCCTCGCGCGGCCGCGCGCCTCGCTGGCGCTGCTGCTCGGCTCGCTCGCCGCGACCGTGGCGGCGATCCCCGCCCTGGGCGAGGAGTTCCTGCCGGCCTTTCGCGAGCGCGACTTCCTGATGCACTGGGTCGAGAAGCCCGGCACATCCATCGAAGCCATGCAGCGCATCACCGAACGCGCCAGCCGCGAGCTGCGCTCGATCCCGGGCGTGCGCAGCTTCGGCGCGCACATCGGCCGCGCCGAAGCCGCCGACGAGGTCGTCGGTCCCAACTTCACCGAGCTGTGGATCAGCGTGGACCCAGCGGCCGACTACGACGCGACCCTGACGCGCATCCGCGCGGTCGTGGACGGCTACCCGGGTCTCTACCGCGACGTGCTCACCTACCTGCAGGAGCGCGTCAAGGAGGTCCTGACCGGCGCCAGCGCGACCCTGGTCGTGCGCATCTTCGGGCCCGAGCTCGAGGGCCTGGGCGAACGCGCGCGCGAAGTCGCCGGGACGCTGGCCGGGATCGAGGGCGTGGTGGACCTGAAGGTCGAGCCCCAGGCCCTCGTGCCGCAAATCGAGGTGCGCTTCTCGAGCGAGCAGGCCGCGCTCCACGGACTGAGCGCGGCGGCGGTGCGGACGGCGGTGACGACCCTGGTGAAGGGCGCGAAGGCCGGCGAGATCGTCGCCATCGATCCGCGTGCGGGGCGGGTCGTGCTCGACGTCGCCGTGCGCGGCGTACCCGCGGCCCGCGCAGATCTCGCGGCCCTCGGTGCGCTCCTGATCGACACGCCGCGCGGGATCAAGGTGCCGCTGTCGGAGGTGTGCGCGCTCGCGCTCGTCCCGGCCCAGAGCGAGATCAAGCGCGAGGACGGCGCGCGCCGGATCGACGTGACTTGCAACGTGCGCGGGCGCGACCTGGCCGCGGTCGCTGGCGATGTCGCGCAGCGCTTGGCGGAGGTACGTCTCGGGCCGGGCTACCACGCCACGCTGCTGGGCGAGTACGCCGCGCGCGAGGAGGCGCGCGCGCGCATGCTCGCCTTCGCGGGCCTCGCGCTGCTCGGGATTTTCCTGCTGCTGCAGGTCGAGTTCACCTCGGTCCGGCTCGCGCTGCTGGTGCTGCTCGCGCTGCCCTTCGCGCTCATCGGCGGCGTCGCGGGCGCGTTTCTCGGAGGCGGCGTGCTCTCGCTCGGCTCGTTGATCGGCTTCATCACCGTCTTCGGCATCGCGGCGCGCAACGCGATCATGATGGTGAGTCACTTCCGCCACCTCGAGCTCGAGGAAGGCGAGCGCTTCGGGCCGGAGCTGATCGTACGCGGCGCGCTCGAGCGCCTCTCGCCGGTCTTGATGACGGCGCTGTGCGCCGGCCTCGCGCTGGTTCCACTGATCGCGAGCGGGAGCCAGCCCGGACAGGAGATCGAGCACCCGATGGCGATCGTCATCGTCGGCGGCCTGGTGACCTCGACGCTCCTGTGCCTGTGCTTCCTGCCTGGGCTCTACCTCGCCTTCGCGCGGCCCGCGCGCGCATCCGCGAGTCCGACATCCGGCGCAGAGAGTGAAGCCTGACCCGCTAGCTGCTAGCTGCTAGGCTCCCCCACCTCGTGCAAGCCTGGTCAGAGAGTGTCGCGCACCCCGCGCACGCGTTGCCTGGAAGACGGGCGCGCTTCGCCGGCGAGATCCTGCCGGCGCTGCTCGTGCTCACGATCGGGCTCGGCGTGGTGCTCGTGCGTCCGCCGCTGCCGATCGACGAGACGCGCTACCTGGAGGTGTTCCGCGAGAGCCTGAGCGGCAGCCCGCTGCTCTTGCGCCTCTTGGGTGAACCCTACGCCGAGAAGACGCCGCTGCTCTTCTGGATCGGGCGCACCCTGACGTGGCTCGCGATCCCGCCCGAGGTAGCGTTGCGACTCGTGCCGGGGCTGGCCTCGGCCCTCACGGTGCTCATCGTCGCGCGCCTCGGCGCGCGGGCCGGCCTCGCGCTCGCGGGCTGGGTGCAGGCGGCGCTGCTCTTGCCCTCGCTGGCGGGACAGTTCCTGCTCTTCGATCCGCTGCTCGCGCTAGTGGTGTGGGGCGCGCTCGACGCTTGGGTACGGCGGCGCGACGTCGCGTTCGGCGCCTGGAGCGCGGGCGCCTTGCTGGCCAAGGGACCCGTGGCGCTCCTGTTCTTGATCCCCTTCCTGTGGAG
>JABFRZ010000450.1 GCA_013140785.1 Planctomycetota bacterium
GGCGCGGCTTGGTGCAGGGCACGCTGGCGGCGCTCGCGAGTTCGCGCGTGCCGCACCTCGCGCGCCCGACCGACGAGCTGCGCGTGGCGGTCGTCGGGCTGAATGGGCGGGGGGCCGAGCACATCGCGGCGCTCGCACGGCTGCCCGGCGTGCGCATCGTGGCGTTGTGCGACGTGGACGACCACGTGCTCGCGCGCGAGGCGCGCAAGCTGCGCGCGCGTGAGCTCGGTCCGGGTCTGCGCGGTCCCGGTCTCCACGTCGATTTCCGCCGCGTGCTCGAGCGCGAGGACGTGGACGCGGTCACGCTGGCGACGCCCGATCACTGGCACGCGCTGCAGGCGATCTGGGCCTGTCAGGCCGGGAAGGACGTGTTCGTCGAGAGCCCCGTGACGCATGCCTTCGCCGAGGGCGCGCGCGTGGTCACGGCGGCAGAGAAGTTCGCGCGCATCGTGCAGAGCGGCTACCCGGCGCGCGCGAGCCCGGCGCGCTCGGCCACGCTCGAGTGGGTGCGCGCCGCCAATCTCGGACCGTTCGAGCTCGTGCGCGCGCTGTGCTACGAGCCGCGCCCCTCGCTCGGCCAGACGCGCGACAACAGACACGTGCCCCAGCTCATCGACTACGACCTGTGGTGCGGGCCGGGGCCGCTCTTGCCGTTGCGCCGCGCGCGGCTGCATCACGACTGGCGTTGGCTGTTTGCCTACGGCGAGGGCGAGCTCGGTGGCGGCGCCGCGCACGCGCTCGACCTGGCGCGCTGGGCGATCGGCGCGGAGGGTCTGCCCGCGACGGTGCTCAGCGTCGGCGGGCGCTTCGGCTACGAGGACGACGGTGAGACGCCCAACACCCAGCTCGTGTACTACGCCTTCGAGCCCGTGCCGATCCTGCTCGAGATCCGCGGGCTGCCGGCCAGCCGCGCGGCTCAGACTGCTGATTGGAGCGTGGGCATGGACGACACCCTCGGCGTGCGGGTCGGGGCGGTCGTGCACTGCGCGCACGGGACGCTGCGCATCCATCTGGATTCGCTGGCGATCGCGTGTGACGACCACGGCAAGGAGATCCGCCGCTGGGAAGGAGCCGGCGACCCGTTCGCGAGCTGGATCGAGGCCCTGAAGAGCCGGCGTTCCGAGGACCTCACGTCCGGCATCGAGGCCGGAGCGCGTTCGAGCGGGCTCGTACACCTCGCCAGCGCCGCGCACCGCGCCGGGCAGTCGCTCGGGCGGGACGAAGTCGTGCAGCAGCTCGCGAGCCTCGCGACGCTCACCGCGACCGGCCAGCGCATGCTCGCGCACCTCGATCAGAACGGCGTGGACTTGCCGCAGGCGAGGTTCGCCATGAGTCCTCGGCTCGCGCTCGACCCCGAGCAGGGCCGGTTCGTCGGCGACGAGCGCGCCAACGCGCTGCTGGCGGCGAGCTATCGTGAGCCCTACGTCCTGCCCGTGGTTTGAGGGGCTGAGGATTCCCAGGGAAGAGAAAACGCACCGCGGAGACGCGGAAGACGCGGAGGCGCGTGGAGAAAGAGAGAAGAACGGGGGACCCCCAGGATCGTCGACGAGGGAGCAGTTCCGAGTGCTGAGCGCAACGCTCGCGGGTCGGTGGTGTAACGCTCGCGCACGAGGCGTCGCGGCTCAAGATTGCACACGCGGCGGTTCGAGAGGGGGCCCGGGGATGGAGGCGCGCACCTATCGGGCTGCGCCCGGGGCGTACGCGCTGTCCGGGACGATCGCTGGGCTCATGAGCGTGCTGTGGTTGATCGCCATGTGGCGCATGGGCGCGCCCTGGTCGCCGCTACTCGTGCCGCTCGCCGCTTTCGCGCTCGTGGCGCTGAGGCTTGCGCGTTTCCGGCTGAGCTTCGGCGCGCAGCAGCTCGTGTTCACCACACCCTTCCAGAAGCCGCGCCGGGTGGCGCTGCGCGAGATTCTTTCGATCGAGTTCGGCGGGGAATCCGGCAGCAGCGAGTCACCTTCGGTGATTTGCATCCGCACGAGCAGCGGCGAGGAGCTGCGCCTGGAGGCCAAGGTGTTCTCGACCGAGGCGGTGCAGCGGCTGCTCGCGAGCGCGCCGTAGCTACAGCGCACGCTGCGCGCTCCGCTGGCGGGCCGGTAGAGTAGCGCGACATGCGTCGTGCTCTTGGATGGGCTCTTGGATGTGCTCTTGGATGGGCGACATCGAGCTGCGTGCTCGCACGCGGGCCGGATCGGGCGGCGGAGCGCGCGCTCTTCGACGGGCGTTCGCTAACCGGTTGGGAGGGAGACCCGCGCTTCTGGCGCGTCGAGGAAGGCGTGCTGGTGGGCGAGAGCACCGCAGCGAACCCGTGCGACGCGACGAACTACCTCGTGTGGCGCGGCGGGGAAGTGGGCGACTTCGAGCTCGAGCTCGAGTGGCGCTTCCCGGGCGGCGCGCCTGGCAATTCGGGCGTGCAGTTCCGCTCGCGCGCGGACTCGCCCGCGACCGTCGCCGGCTACCAGGCCGACCTCGAAAGCGGGCCGGATTGGACCGGCGGGCTGTACGAGCAAGACGGGCGCGGGGTCGTGACACGGCGCGGTGAGCGCGTCGTGCTCGCGGATGGTGGCGCGAAGACGGTCGAGCGTTTCGCGGACGGCGCCGAGCTCTTGGCGACGGTCGATCCGGCCGCGTGGAACAGGCTACGGATCGTGGCCTTCGGCCCGCGTCTCTCGCTCGAGGTCAACGGGCGGCTCTTCTCCGAGACGATCGACCTCGACGCCGCGCGCGCGGCGCGCCGTGGAGTGCTCGCGCTCCAGCTCCACGCCGGCCCGCCGATGCGCGTCGAGTTCCGCGCACTCCGGTTGCGTCCGCTGGCGGACCTGGTCGTGCCCGATGCGCCACCCACGTCGCGCACGCCGCCCGCGTGGATCTGGCCCGCGCCCGAGGTGGCCGACGGCCAGACGGCCTGGTTTCGGCGCGGCTTCGAGCTCGCCAGCGCGCCCGCGCGCGCCGAGCTTTGGATCAGCGCCGACGATCACTTCGAGGCTTGGCTAGGCGGGCAGGGCGTCGCCAGCGCCGACGACTGGATGCGCCCGCTGCGCGTGGACGTGAGCTCCGCGCTACGTGCGGGCGAGAACGAGCTCCTGGTGCGCGCCGAGAACGACGCGGGCGCGGCCGGGCTCGTGCTCGAGCTCTCGCTCGAGTTTGCGGACGGGCAGCGCATCGTGCTCGCGAGCGACGCCTCGTTCGAGACGTGCTTGCAGCCTTCCGTCGATCTCGGCCAAGCCGAGCTCGCTTCCTGGCTCGACGACGCCGCACCCTGGCGACCCGCGCACGTCCTCGGCCCGCTCGGAGCCATGCCGTGGGGCCAGCTCGGCGCCGAGCTCTCGGACGCGGGCGAGGCTCCGGCGGCCGAGACGATCCACGTGCCGCCCGGCTTCACCGTGCAGCGCCTCCATTCCGCGCGGCCCGTTTCGGAGGGCTCGTGGGTTGCGCTCGCGGTCGATCCGCGCGGGCGGCTGTACGCGAGCGACCAGTACGGCGGGATCTTTCGTGTGACGCTCGCGCAGGGCGGCGCCGCGCGCGTCGAGCCGATCCCGATCACGCTCGGCGAGGCCCACGGCCTCCTGTGGGCCTTCGATGCGCTCTACGCCGTCGTCAGCGGCGCGGGCGAGTTCACGAGCGGGCTCTACCGCGCGCGCGACACGGACGGCGACGACGAGCTCGATCAGGTCGAGCTCCTGCGCGCCTTCGATGGCGATGGCGAGCACGGCCCACACGGGCTCGTGCTGCACCCCGACGGACGCTCGCTCGTGATCACGGGCGGCAACCACACGGCGCTGCCCGGTCCGTTCGAACGCGCGCGCGTGCCGATGACGTGGGGCGAGGACGTGCTGCTCGCGCCGTACGCCGATCCGAACGGTCACGCCGTCGGCATCACCGCGCCCGGCGGCTGGATCGTGCGCACCGATCCCGAGGGCGAGCACTGGGAGCTCGTCGCGGTCGGCTTTCGCAACGCCTACGACCTCGCCTATTCGAGCGCGGGTGAGCTGTTCACCTACGACTCCGACATGGAGTGGGACGTGGGCTTGCCGTGGTACCGGCCGACGCGCGTCTTGCACGTCGTCAGTGGCGCGGAATTCGGCTGGCGCACCGGCTCGGCCAACTGGCCGGCGGATCACTACGACTCCTTGCCGCCCGCGGTCGAGCTCGAGCTCGGCTCGCCGACCGGGCTCGTCTTCGGCACGGCCACGAGTTTCCCCGCGCCCTGGAAGCATGCGCTGTTCGCCTGCGACTGGGCCTACGGCCGCATCCACAGCGTCTTCCTCGAGCCCGAGGGCGCGAGCTACCGCGGACGCCACGAGATCTTCGCGAGCGGCGAGCCCTTCCCCGTCACCGACGTCGTCGCGGGACCCGACGGTGCGCTGTACGT
>JABFRZ010000183.1 GCA_013140785.1 Planctomycetota bacterium
CGAGGCCATGCCCACCCCGGCCACGCCCAGGAAGTCCTTCACGTGTCCGCGGTCGAGCGCGTACCCGTGGCGCTTCCCGATCTGGTACACGAGCCGCATCTGCAGCGGCAGGATCGCGAGCGTCGCGAGGCGCTGCGGCAGGAGCTCGAGCCCGCCGCACAGGATCGCCTGGCGCAGGATCAGCGCGTCGAGCTCGCCGTCGCTCGTCGCGGCCGTGGTGCCCGCGGCGAGCGGCGCGTCCGCGAGCGCATCCGCTTCGCGCCGGAAACGCTCCGTGGTCGCGCTCGAGAGGTCGAGCGTGCGCGCGAGCTCACTCAAGAACGCGCGCTCCTTCTCGTTCGTCGCGCCGTCCGCGTCGCACACACAGGTCGCGAGTTCGTAGGCGAGCTCGCGCGCCTCGGGCGAGGTCAGCTCGCGCGCGCTCTGCGCGAGTCCGCGCCGCCCGCTCTCGACCTCGCTCCACAGCGCCTCCGTGTCGAGCCCCTCCGCGCGGATCCGCCCGAGCGCCGTGTGGATGGCTTCCCGTTCGCGCTCGTCCCGCGCCCCGTCGGCGCACGAAGCGTGCAGCGCGATGGCAAGCAAGGCCCGTCGGTTCTGTTCGTCCATAGCCGGCACTGTACTGGCGCGTTGGGTCGCTCCGAAACGGGCGTAACGAGCGCGCACTCGCGCTCACGGTCCATCACTGATTCAGTGACGGCGTCCGCAGCCGGAAACCGTCGGGACGCAGCGGGTGGCTCTGCTGCAGCGGTGTGCTCGTGCCGCGCAGGATGCGGCCGAAGCCGAGCTTGGCGCGCAGCGCGTCGAGGGCGTGGTCGAGGCGACGGTGGCGGTCGGCGCGGCTTGCGTCGTGAGCTGAGGACCGGCCGGAGTCGGGCACGAGCTCGCTCGCGCCCGAGAAGAGCTGGCCTTGCCAGCCCGGTGCGGCCGCGAGGCCGTGGAACGTGATCCCGATGCGCTTCAGGAGCGCGCGCTTCCTCGGCAGCGTGCGATAGAGCGCGAGCGCGGCTTGCCAGAGCTCGTCGGTCGCGTCGCTGGGCGCGCTCAGCGTGCGCCGGCGGTGCGCAGAGAGGCCCTCCTCCGACCACGAGCCCGGACGCGGGTTCGTGTCCACCCAGCGCACGCGCACCTCGAGCGTGCGCGCCACGAGTCCTTGCGCGCGCAGGCGATGCGCGCCGCGCTCGACGAGATAGGAGAGCATGGCCTCGACCACCTCGGGCCGTCCCTCCTCGGGCTCGAAGGTCGTCTCGCGCTGCAGCGACTTCGGCGGGCGCGCCACGAGCGTGCCGTCTTCCGCGAGCGCATGCGTGCTCTCGACCGGCGCGTCGTCGCGGCCATGGGCGCGCTCGAGCAAGACGATCCCCGCGCTGCCGAAGGCCGCGAAGAGCACCTCGCGCGAGAAGAGGCGCAGCTCGCGCACGTGGCGCAGCGCGAAGCGCTCGAGCATGGCGCCCGTGGCGTGCCCGACGCCGGGTAGGTGCTCGAGCGGCAACGCGCCCACGAAGGCGAGCTCGTAGCCGGGCAGGACCTCGCACACACCGCCGGGTTTCGCGAGCTTGCCCGCCAGACGCGCCACGAGCCGGCTCGTGCCCACGCCGATCGAGAGCGCGAGGCGCGTCGTCTCCTGCACCGCACGCTGGATCGTGAGCGCCGCGTCGAAGGCCGCGCCGAGGAGCCGTGCGCTGCCCGTGAGGTCGAGGAAGAAATCGTCGATCGAGGCCACCTCGACCTTCGGCGTGAAGCCGAGCAGGACGCGCGTCACCTCGTCGCGCAGGCGGTTCGCAGCCTGCGAATCGCCGTCGCGGAAGATCGCGCGCGGGCAGCGGCGCCGCGCCTCCGAGAGGTGCATGCCCGCACGGACGCCGAAGGCGCGCGCCGCGTAGGAGCACGACATCACCAGGTTGCGCGAGGTGGGCGAGCCGCCGACGACCACGGGTTTCCCGGCGAGTTCCGGGTGCAGCGCCTGCTCGACCGACGCCAGGAAGGCGTCCACGTCGAGGTGCAGGATGCGCCGGGTGCCGAGGGGGAGGAGGGTGTCGCGATGGGGGGCCACCCTAAGACACTAACGGATAGCGAACGCCTGAGAGCGGAAACCGCGCCCGGACAAGGTCGGTCTTGACTGCATGAACCTCATCACGTACAAACCGGTCTATCGACTAGTCGATAGACGTCCTATGCCTTCCAAGCCCCGTCGCCGCCCTTCGGAGCCCGATCAGCTCGGTGCCTTCGAGGCCAAGACCCGCTTCGGCGAGCTCCTCGCCCGGGTCGTGGAGAGCGGCGCGTCCGTCACCATCACTCGCCGAGGAATCCCCGTGGCCAAGCTCATCCCTGTTCGCAGCGAGATCCGCGACGCGGCGAAGCTCCTCCGGAGCTTCCGCGTTTTCCAGGAGGCCCATGCCCTCGACGGTGTCACCACGCGCGAGCTCATCGACGAAGGTCGTTGGTGAGCCCCGAAGCCGAGAGCTCGGTCGGGGGCGCTCTGGTTGTCGATGCGTCGGTCGCGCTCGACTGGATCTTTCGCTCCGAGCGCTCGGAGCGCGCCAACCGTGTGCTCGAGCAGGGGCTCGAGCGCGGCATGGTCGTGCCCGCGATCTGGCCGGCCGAGGTCGCGAACGGCCTGCTCACGGCCCAGCGCCGCGGGAAGCTGAAGCCGGAGGACTTGCCGGGGGCGCTGGCACTCTTCGAGGAGCTGCCCGTGAGCATTCCCGCGCCAGGAGGCGTGGCCGCGATCCGGATCCTGGTCGATGCCGGGCAGAGCGCGTCCTTGACGGCCTACGACGCCGCCTACCTGGAGCTCGCGTTGCGCGAGTCCGCTCCGCTCGCGACGCACGACGAGGCCCTGCGCAGCGCCGCCGAGCGCGCCGGAGTCGAGCTCTTCGTCTGACGGCCGGACCCGCTCGGGAGCCGAGGCGGTAGGCTGTGCCGCAATGGAGCTCGTCCTCGTCCACCCCGAGATCCCGCACAATTCGGGCTGTGCCGCGCGCCTCGCGGCGGCGCTCGGGCTGCGGCTGCATCTGGTGGAGCCGCTCGGGTTCTCGCTCGAAGACCGCTATCTGAAGCGCGCCGGGCTCGACTACTGGCCGGCGGTCGAGCTGATCGTGCACCGCGACTGGCTCGCGGCTGCGCGCACGCTCGGCGCGGAGTCGCCGCAGCCGTTCGAGCAGCGCCTGCGGCTCTTCAGCGCGCGCGGCGGGACCTCGCTGTTCGAGAGCGCCTTCGCGCCCGACGACGTGCTCGTGTTCGGTGCCGAATCGAGCGGGCTGCCGGCCGCTCTGCTCGCGGCCCACCCCGCGCGGCGCGTGTACATCCCGATCCGGCCCTGCGTGCGCAGCCTGAACCTCGCCAACGCGGTCGCGCTCGCGACCTACACGGCACTCGTGCGCGCCGGCGTGCCGCTGCCCGACAACGACGGCGCTTACGCCGCCGACGCGCGCGCCGACGAGGACGTGCGGCCCGCACAGGTGGCGCGCCGGGTGACGAGCGGATGAGCACGAGCCCTCCGCAGACGGCGCGCAAGCCCGCCCGCGGCGACCTGCTCGAGCTCGAGCTCGCGGAGATCGACGAGCGCGGCCGCACGCTGGGACGATTCGAGGAGTTCACCGTCGCCGTGCGCGGCGGCGTGCTCGGAGCGCACGTCCGCGCGCGCGTGCACAAGCGCCGGCGCAACGGCATCGAGGCCGGGCTCGAGGAGGTGCTCCGGGCTTCGCCTTTCGCTTCGGCCGCACGCTGCCCGCACGTCGCGAGCTGCGGCGGCTGCAGCTTTCAGGAGCTCGAGTACCGCGCCCAGCTCGCCGCCAAGGCGCGCCTGCTCGCGCGCATCCTGGCGCCGCTCGCGCCCGAGCGAATCGAGCCCGTGCTCGGCTGCGCCACGCCCTGGAACTACCGCAACAAGATGGACTTCACCTTCGGGAACGCGCGCTGGATCGAGCCCGGCGAGCCCGAGAACGCGCCGAACGGCTTCGCGCTCGGCCTGCACGCGCGCGGGCACTTCCAGAAGGTGCTCGACGTTCGCGTCTGTGAGATCGCCTTCGCCGAGGCCGCGCCGATCCTCGCCAGCGTGCGCGCGTTCGCGCGCGAGCTCGGCCTCTCTGCCTGGGACGTGCGCGCGCGCGCCGGGCTCCTGCGTCACCTCGTCTTGCGCAAGAGCTGGCACTCGGGCGCGATCCTGGCCGACCTGGTGACGACCGAGGTGGCGCCCGAGCGCATCGCGCCGCTGGCCGAAGCCGTGCTCGCGCGCCATCCCGAGCTCACGACCCTGGTGCAGCACGTGAATCCCGGCGTTGCGCTGGTCGCGAACGGCGCGCTGGCGCGCGTCTTCCGCGGTACGGGCGTGATCGAGGAGCGCCTGGACGGGCT
>JABFRZ010000618.1 GCA_013140785.1 Planctomycetota bacterium
AGCTCGTCGCGCGCCGCGCGAGCGCGGACGAGGGCAGTTACGCCCGTCCGCTCGCCTTGCCGCTGCGCGCGCCCATCGCCGGGACCGTCGTGGCCACCGGGCGTGTGGCGGGCGAGTCGGTCGAACCCGGCGACGAGCTCCTGCGCATCGTCGCTGTAGAGCGTTTGTGGATCGAGGGGCGCGTCTCGGAGTTCGACCTCGGACGCCTGGCTACGGCGCCCGCGGCCAGCGTGAGCTTCCTCGGGCTCGGCGCGGAACGCGTCGAGCTCGCCAGCACGGACTTCCTGCACTTCGGATCCGAGATCGAGCCCGAGTCGCGCACGCTGCTCGTGCGCTACGTGCTGGCCGAGCCGGATCCGCGCGTGCGGCCCGGGATGCTGGCCGAGCTCGAGCTCGAGAGCGGGCGCGTCGTGGCCGCCGTCGCCATCCCGGCCGAAGCGCTGGTCCACGATCAGGGCACGGCCACGGCCTACGTGATGGTCAACGGCGAGGCCTTCGAGCGGCGCGAGCTCGAGCTCGGGATCCAGGACGGCGGATGGGTCGAAGTGCGGCGCGGGCTCGCGGCCGGCGAGCGCGTCGCCACGCGCGGGGCCTACCCGATCAAGCTGGCCTCGCTCTCGCCCGCCGCCTTCGGCGCGGGCCACGCGCACTGACACGCCTCATGATCCAGGCCCTCATCCTCTGGTCGCTCGCGAACCGCGTCCTCACCTGCTTGCTCGCGGCCGTGCTCATGGCGGTCGGGGCCTACGTGACCGTGCGCATGCCGGTGGACGTCTTCCCTGACCTCACCGCGCCCACCGTCACCGTGATCGTCGAGGGGCACGGGATGTCGCCGCAGGAGATGGAGACGCTCGTCACCTTCCCGATCGAGAGCGCCATGAACGGTGCGGCGGGCGTGCGCCGCGTGCGCTCGGCGACAGCGCTCGGGATCAGCGTCGTGTGGGTCGAGTTCGAGTGGGGCACCGACATCCAGCGCGCGCGCCAGACGGTGACCGAGCGCCTGGCGACCGTCACGGGCGCGCTGCCCGAGCAGGTCGAGCCGCCCAAGCTCGCGCCGGCTTCCTCGATCATGGGTGAGATCCTGTTCGTCTCGCTCACCTCGGACCGGCACGACCTGCTCGAGCTGCGCACGCTCGCGAGCACGCAGGTGCGGCGGCGCCTGCTGTCGGTGGCCGGAGTGTCGCAGGTGACGCCCATCGGCGGCGACACGAAACAATACCAGGTGGTGCTCGCGCCCGAACGCTTGCGCGCCTATGGCATCGCCGCGTCCGAGGTCGTCGCGGCGCTCGCGCGCACCAACGAGAACGTCGCCGCCGGCGTGATCGTCGCCGGTGTGCAGGAGACGATCGTCGAGGGCATCGGGCGCGTGCGCACCGCGGCGGACATCGCGGCCACGCTGGTGGACCTGCGCGGCGGCGTCCCGGTGAAGGTCTCCGACCTCGGCACGGTCCGGATCGGCGCGGCCTTCAAGCGCGGCGTCGGTGCGGCCTCGCGGCGCGGGCCCACCTGGGAGGCGCTCATCGAGCCCGGCGTGATCCTCGCGCTTCAGAAACAGCCCGGCGCGAACACGCTCGAGCTCACCAGCTACCTGGATGCGGCTCTGGACGAGATCCAGGCGAGCCTGCCGGAGGGCATGTTCATCAACAAGCGGCTCTTCCGGCAGGCCGACTTCATCCAGAACTCGATTCGCAACACGACCAGCGCGCTCCTCGAAGGCGCCCTGGTCGTGGCGTTCGTGGTGATCGCCTTCCTGGCCAGCGGCCGCGCGAGCGTGATCACGCTCCTGGCGCTGCCGCTCTCGCTCCTGTGCGCCGTGCTCTTCCTCGAGCTGCTCGGCGGCACGATCAACACCATGACGCTGGGCGGCATGGCCATCGCGATCGGCGCGCTCGTGGACGACGCGATCATCGACGTGGAGAACGTCGTGCGGCGCCTGCGCGAGAACGGCAGGCTCGAGCCGAGACGCAGGCAGAGCGCCTTCACCGTGGTTTTCGAGGCCTCGGTGGAGGTGCGCGCGTCGATCGTGCTCGCGACGCTGATCATCCTGCTCGTCTTCACGCCGATCTTCTTCCTCTCCGGCGTCGAAGGCCGGCTGCTGCAGCCGCTCGGCGTGGCCTTCACCGTCTCGCTGGCGGCCTCGCTCTTGACCGCGCTGACGTTGACTCCCGCCCTGTGCCTGCTGCTCCTGCCAACGAGCCGCACCGTGCGTGCAGGTCACGAGCCGTGGCTGGTCCGGACCCTGAAACGCCGCTACGCGCGGCCCCTCGACTGGGCGCTCGCCCATCCTGGGAGCGTGGCCGTCACGAGCCTGGCGCTCTTCGTGGTGAGCGCCTTCGGCGCCACGCGCTTCGGGCGCAACTTCCTGCCCGAGTTCAACGAGGGTGCTCTGGTGGTGGGCCTGGTCACGCTGCCGGGGACCTCCCTGGCCGAGAGCGATGCCCTGGCGCGCCAGGTCGAGGAGGCGCTCATGCGCCACCCCGAGATCGTCGCCATCGGCCGGCGCACGGGCCGAGCCGAAGAAGACGAGCACGTGCAGGGCGTGGAGGCGAGCGAGATCGACCTGACACTCGAGCTCGAGGCTGCGGCGCGCATCGGCCTCCCCGAACGCGACAAGCAGGCGCTGCTCGAAGCCCTGCGCCGGGACCTCGCTCTCATCCCGGGCGTGCAGGCCACCTTCGGCCAGCCGATCAGCCACCGCATCGACCACATGCTGTCCGGTACGCGCGCCAGCGTGGCCGTGAAGATCTTCGGAGAGGACCTGGGCGAGCTGCGCCGCCTCGGAGCCGAGTTGGAGGAGATGATGCGCGCGGTGCCCGGCGTCGTCGATCTCTCGAGCGAGCAGCAGGTACGCGTACCCACGCTGCGCGTCGAGTTCGATCGGCCGGCCATCGCGCGGCACGGGCTCACCATCGCCGACGTGGGCGCGGCCCTGGCGCTTGCCAGCGGCGGGCGCGCGGTCGGGCAAGTGCTGGAGGGCCTGAACTCCTTCGACCTCATCGTACGCGTCGGCGAAGCGGAGGTCGTCTCGCCCGAGACGATCGCGGCGACGCAGGTGGATACCCCGAGTGGAGCCAGGATCCCGCTCGCAGCGCTGGCGGCGTTGCGCCAGGAGTTCGCGCCCAACTTCATCAGTCGCGAGAACGTGCAGCGCAAGTTCGTGGTGATGTGCAACGTCGCCGGGCGCGACGTGCGCGGCGTGGTCGAGGACGTGCGCGCGCGCGTGGAGGCAGGGATGAGCTTGCCCAAGGGCTACTTCGTCGAGTACGGCGGCCAGTTCGAGAGCGCCGAAGCCACCGCTCGCCTGCTCTCGTTCCTGGGTGCGCTGATCGTGGCGGGGATCTCCGGGTTGCTCTTCTTCTTGTTCCGATCGGTGCGCGACGCGGCGCTCGTGCTCCTCAATCTTCCCCTGGCCTTGATCGGCGGCGTCGTCGCGGTGCAGCTCACGGGGGCCGTGCTCTCGGTGGCCTCGTTGATCGGCTTCATCACGGTCTTCGGCGTGGCGGCGCGCAACGGGATCATGCTGGTGGCGCACATCCGCCACTTGCAGCGCGTCGAAGGGGTCACCGACTTCCGCGAGGCCGTGCGCCGCGGCGCGCTGGAGCGCCTGAGTCCGATCCTGATGACGGCGCTCGCGGCGGGGCTGGCGCTCGTGCCGCTCGCCCTGCGCGGGGACCAGCCCGGGAACGAGATCTTGACCCCGATGGCGGTCGTGATCCTGGGCGGGCTCTCCTCCTCGACGCTGCTCAACATGCTGCTCGTCCCGGCGCTGTTCCTACGCTTCGCGCTGCCCGCCCGGAGCGAGCTCGTGCCCGAGGAGCTGGAGGTGACCCATGCATAGTCGCGGCTGGATCCTGGCGCCGTTCTCGCTCGTCGCTTGCGTCGCGGTGGATGCACGGCCCGACTTCGCGCGGGCGCGCGAGGAGATCCGCGCGACGACCGGACTGGAGGAGGTCTTCGATCCCGAGGGACCGCTGCTCGGCGCGGGCGAGATCGAGGGCGTGCTGGCCGCTGGCCTCGGGCTCGACGAGGCTCTCTGCCTCGCGCTCTTGAACAACCGTCGGCTGCAGGCCGGCTTCCAACGCCTCGGCGTCGCGCGCGCCGAGCTCGTGCAGGCGGGGCTCTTGCGCAATCCGAGCCTGAGCCTGGCCTTCTTCCTGCCCTCGGGTGGAGGGCGCACGCGCCTCGCCGCGGACCTGGCGGCGCGCGTGTCAGAGCTGTGGCAGCTCCCCGCGCGCAAGAACTTGGCCCAGGCCGGACTCGAGGGCGAGCTCCTCGCGCTCTCGGCCCAGGCCGCCGAGCTCGTGCTGGAAACGCGCCGCGCCTACTGCGAGGCGCTCGCGGCGGGCGCCGG
>JABFRZ010000280.1 GCA_013140785.1 Planctomycetota bacterium
GCGGCCTCGCCCACGATGTGCGCGCCGACGACCTTGCCGTGCGGGTCGGCCACGAGCTTCAGTAGGCCGTCGGTCGTACCGTTGATGTGCGCGCGCGCGAGCTCGTCGAACTTGGCGCGACCGACGAAGGCCGAACCGTACTTCTCGCGCGCCTGTTCCTCGGTCAGCCCGACGCTGGCGATCTCGGGGATGGTGTAGATCCCGACCGGGATGCACTCGCCTGCGTTGTCGAGCGGCAAGCCCAAGGCGTGCCGCACCGCGCGCCGCCCCTGGTCCATGGCTGTCGCGGCCAGGGCCGGCGGACCCAGCACGTCACCGGCGGCGTAGATGTGCGGCACGCACGTGCGCAGGTTGGCGTCCACCGGGATGTGTCCACGCGGCGTGAGCGCGAGCCCGGCCGCGCCGAGGTCGAGGTCCTGCACGTTGGCCACGCGCCCGAGTGCGCACAGGAGCTTCTCGGAGCGCAGCACCTCGCCGCCCTCGCATTCGGTCACGACCGCGCGGCCGTCCCAGTGCACCGAGCTGGTCTTCTGCTTGGCGAGGAAGCGCCCGCCCATGCGCTCGAAGCTGGCGAGGTACTGGGCCGTCAGCTCGGGATCCAGGAAGGCGAGCGGACGCACGCCGGCGTCCACCAGCGTGACCTTCACGCCCAGGGCGGCGAAGATCGAGGCGAACTCGCAGGCGATCACGCCCGCGCCGAGAATCGTGAGCGACTCGGGCAGGTAGATGAGCGAGAGGATGGAGTCGGAGTCGAGCACGTGCTCGTGGTCCACCGGCACGTGCGCGGGCTGGCGCGGGCGCGAGCCGGTCGCGATCACGATCACGTCGGCGTGTACGCGGCGCACGCTGCGGTCGGGCGAACGCACCTCGACCGCAGCGGGCGAGACGAAGCACGCGCGACCGCGCAGCCGCTGCACGCCGTTGCGCTCCAGTTGGCCGTCGAGGAAGCGCTCGTGGCTCGCGCGCACGGCCTTGAGCCGCCGCATCAGGCTCGCAACCTGCGTCTGGGCCGGCACGGAGATGTCGATCACGCCCTCGCTGCGTGCGCGCAGGCCGATCAGGTAGCTGGCGCTCTCGCGCAGGGTCTTGCTCGGAATCGTGCCGCGCTGCACGCACTCGCCCCCCGCGGAAGGATCGCGGTCCACCAGCAGGACCTGCCGTCCGGCCTTGGCCGCCTGGATGGCCGCCTTGTGCCCGGCCGGGCCGGCTCCGAGCACGAGCACGTCGACGTGCAACTCGTGTGCGGCTCCAGCGGGCTGCGCAGGGCCCTTCACTGGAAGGCCTCGGCGAACTCGAGCGCCTTGCCGCGGTAGGCAAGCAGCTTCTCGATGTCCTCGGGATACAGATTCAGACGCTCGATGGCCGGATCGTCGGCGCGGAAGTCCTCGGGCGCCTTCGACTCGTCCATGGCCCAGTCCGAGAGCAGGTCCGCGAGGTACGCGATGTGGGCCTGCTCCTCGTGGGGCTCGGCTCTCTCGGGGTGGTGGTGGTTCGCCACCACCACCACGGTCCACTCGGCGAGCTTCCACGAGGCGACCATGCGCCCCGCGAGCTCCTCGTGGAACTCGTCCATGGCGGTCTCGAGCAGCGCGGCGGGCAGCGGCTCCTTGGTGCGATGGGCGAGCGCACTGATCGTGGCCTGCAGCACCACCGGGCGCCCGACGTCGTGCAGCAGACTGCACAGGAACGCGGCCTCGACGTTGCGGCGCAACCTGCGCGCGATCTCGCGCCCGAATGCCGCCGCCACCGCACAGTGGATCCAGATCGAGCGCACCTTCGTCTGGTGACCGGGCACCTTGAACACGCGGCCCTGCAGCGACAGGGCCAGGACGATGTTGCGCATCGCGCCGAGCCCGAGACGGCTCACCGCCTGCTGCAGCGACACGATCGGCTCCTTGGGCGCGTAGGCCGACGAGTTCGCGATGCGCAGCACGTGCGAGGCCAGCGACGGGTCGCGCTCGAGCACGGCCTCGATCGCCTTGGCGTCCGTCTTCTCGTCCTCGCACAGCGCGATGATGCGCGCCGAGGCCTCCGGCAGGATCGGCAGTTCGACCTCTTCGTCGAGATGCCGTTCCAGGATGTCGTGGAGCCAGCCCGGGAGTTGGAGGCCCTGTTTCGTCGTCGGGGACATGCGGCGAGCAAGGGAGTTTCGGCCCGCGCGAGCGCCAGGCTGAACCTCCTTTCCGCCGCGTCCGCCCTGAAAAGGCTTCGCGTGCCGGGAACGAACGAGTGAGGCGCGCCGACGACGCGACTTCGATGCAAGTCCGGAGGAGGAGCAACGCCGCGGCGGGCGCAGACGGCCCGGGAGAAGGGCCTCTATGCGTGAGTCACACCACTAGAAGCGCCGGCTGCCCATGCTCCAGCCCTACGCGCGCGTGAAGTGATCGGCGACGATCGCGGCCACGGCGCCGGTCAGCTTCTTCGCCGTAGGCACGTGCAGGAACTCGTTCGGACCGTGGGCATTCGATTCGGGGCCGAGCACGCCGGTGATGACGAACTGGGCCTTGGGGAACTTGCGGCCGAGCATGCCCATGAAGGGGATCGTGCCGCCCTCGCCCATCGAGGCGGCGGGCTTGCCGAAGAAGGTCTTCGAGGCGTCGTCCACCGCGCGCTCGAGCCAGCGTTCGAGCTTGGGCGCGTTCCAGCCGCTCGTCCCGCCGCCGTTCTGGAAGGCGACCTTGGCGCCGTGCGGCGGGTTCTTCTCGAGGATCTGCTTGAGCGCGGCGGCGGCCTTGTCGCCATCGACGGTGGGCGGGATGCGCAGCGCGAGCTTGAGGGCCGTGCGCGGGCGCAGCACGTTGCCGGCGTCCTTGATGGCGGGCAGGCCCTCGGCGCCGGTGACCGCGAGCGCGGGTCGCCAGGTGCGGTTGAGCAGGATCTCGGCCGGATCCGTGCCCTGGGGCTTCGCGCCCTCGACCCACGGAAAGCGCGCGTAGCCCTTCTTGCCGAGGATCTTGGCGCAGGCCTTGGCGCCCTCGACGCGCTCGGGCGGGATCTTGGCGTGAAAGGCCTTGGGCACGATCTCGCCGCTCGCCTGATCCTCGAGGCGCGAGAGCACCGCGCGCGCGATGCGGAAGCTATCGGGCACCACGCCGCCGGCGTCGCCCGAGTGCACGCCCTCGCGCAGGATCTCGACCACGAGATCGCCGCCGACCAGGCCGCGCAGCGAGGTCGTGCTCCACATGCGCTCGTAGTCGCCGCAGCCCGAGTCGAGGCACACGACGAGAGACGGCGAGCCGATGCGCTTTTCGAGGTGGTCGATGTAGAAGGGCAGGTCGTAGCTGCCGCTCTCCTCGCAGCCCTCGATCAGAATCACGCAGCGCGCGTGCGGGATGCCCTGCTCGGCCAGGATCTCGAGCGCCGTCAGCGAGGCGAAGGCCGCGTAGCCATCGTCCGCGCCGCCGCGGCCGTAGAGCCGGTCGCCCTCGCGCACCGGCTGCCAAGGACCGAGCCCCTGACGCCACCCAACCATCTCGGGTTGCTTGTCGAGGTGACCGTAGAGCACGACCGTGTCGTCGCCTTGGTTCGAAGACCCACTCGGCCCTGGGAGTTCCATGAAGAGCAGCGGCGTGCGGTTCGGGAGCTGCACGCGCTCGACCTTCAGCCCCGGGAGCTTGCGCTTCTTGCACCAGGCCTCGATCAAGTCGGCGGCCTTCTTCATGTGGCCGTTCTCCTGCCACTTCGGATCGAAGTGCGGCGACTTGTTCGGGATGCGGATGTACTCGGTGATCGTGGGCAAGATGTCCTGCTCCCAGGCACGCTCGACGAAGGCCTCGGCGCGAGTCTTGTCGATGGTCTTGGCTGTGCCCTTGAGGCTGCCCCCGAAGGTGGCTGCGGGGCGCTTGGAGGACGCGGGCGCTTGCGGTGTCGTGGTCTTCATGGCCAGCGGAGGATAGCGGAGGAGCCGCGTTTTTCCGCCATCCATGGGGCGTTCGCGGCGCGAGACTTGGGCGCGGAGACGGGCTAGCAGGCCGTTGAAAAAGTCCCGTCGCGAGGCAAAGCGCGCTTCGACGGGGCTAGGAACGCGACGGAGAGACAGCGGAAGCGGCCTTCATGGCCGCTGAGCATGGCCTGGCTTGACACGAAACGTCGAGCGTGACGACGCACCGTCGAAGCGCGCGCAGCCGTAGCAGGGACTTTTTTCAACGGCCTGCTAGGCTCCGCTCCCGTGAAGGTCCTGCGCGAGTTCGCCGGAGCAGCCGGCGTGTGCACGCTGGCCTGGCTGGCGTTTACCTGCGGCGGAGAGCCGGCCCAAGACGGCGCGCGCGCGACGGAGGCGACGGGTGAGTCTGGAGCGCCCGCGAGCCCGGCCTCGCCCGCGCTCGGAGCGGGCGACCCGCCCACGGC
>JABFRZ010000416.1 GCA_013140785.1 Planctomycetota bacterium
TGGCGTCGAAGAGCTCGACGTCGATGGCCGCGAGGGTGCGCTCGACCTCGTGGAACAGGCGGATCATCTCTTCCTGCGCGGCGTCCAGGCCGGAGAGCTTGGGCAGCTCGATCACGGGCTTCTCGGGCTCCTCGCCTTCCTTGCGGGGAGTGCCCTGAGCCGAAACGAGTCCGGCCGAGGACAGGAGGAGGACGTGGAGCGTGGCGAGGAGCGCGGCGTAGGTCGAGGGTCGAGCGAGTTCCATGGAGGTCATCCTGTTGTCCGCGGGGGCTGCTTCCATCCTAGCCTTCGTTTCTGGCACGGGTTCCATCGGCCGCC
Source organism: Planctomycetota bacterium (assembly GCA_013140785.1). Lineage (GTDB taxonomy): Bacteria > Planctomycetota > UBA1135 > UBA1135 > JABFRZ01. Next base: position 319 of record JABFRZ010000416.1, read on the forward strand.
GATCGGTCGCAGTAAAGGCCGGGACCGAGGCCCGGTCGCCGCCCCTCACCGGACCCTTCCCTTCGAACTCCCTGGAACGAGACCCTTGCCTCTCCGCGGCGCGTTTGGATAGCTCGTGCTCTCCCATGGAAAACATCTCGCCTTGCTCGCCGGCGCTGCACTCGGCCGAAACACGCCTCGCCGCCACCTGGGCCGGGGCGCGCGACGGCCTGTGGGACTGGGACCTCGAGAACGGGGCGGTGCGCTACTCGCCGCGCTGGAAGGAGCTGCTCGGGTACGCCGAGGGCGAGATCCCCGACCGTCCCGAAGAGTGGTTCCGGCGCGTCCATCCGCAGGACATCGACGCGTTCAAGCGCGCGCTGGCCGAGCTCGCCGGCGGCGCCGGGCGGATCGAGCTCGAGCTGCGCATGATCCACCGCGGCGGGAGCTGGCGCTGGGTGTTGTGCCGCGGCGCGCGCGCGAGCGGCGCGAGCCACGTGGGCGGCTCGCTGACGGACGTGACCGCGCTCAAGCTCTCCGAGAATCGGCTCTTGGTCGAGACGATGCACGACCGGCTGACGGGCTTGCCGAACGAGTCCCTGTTCCTCGACCGGCTCGCCCTGGCGTTGGTGCGCAGCTCGCGCCGCCCGGCGCACTCGGTGGCGGTCCTGTACCTCGACCTCGACCGCTTCCACACCGTGAACGACAGCTGCGGCGTCGTGGCGGGGGACGAGCTCCTGGTCGAGATCGCGCGGCGCCTGACGGGCGAGCTGCGCCTCGGCGACACGCTGGGGCGCCTGGGCGGCGACAAGTTCGCGCTCCTATTGGACGGCGTGCGCGGAGCCGAGGGTGCAGTCGAGCACGCGCGCGAGATCGCTCGGACCCTGAAGCAGCCGCTGTCGCTCGGTGGCCACGAGGTCTTCGCGCAAGGCTCGATGGGCATCGCGCTCGCGCGTTCCGCCGCCGACCGCCCGGAGGACCTTTTGCGCGACGCGATCACGGCCATGCACCGCGCCAAACGCGACGGTACGAGCGTGTGCGAGGTCTTCGATCCGGTGATGAACGTGCAGGCGAAGGAGCGCCTCAAGCTCGAGGCCGACCTGCACCACGCCCTCCGGCGCGGCGAGTTCGTGCTGCACTACCAGCCGATCGTGTCGCTGGCCGAGGGCGGGCTCTCGGCCTTCGAGGCGCTGGTGCGCTGGCAGCACCCCGAGCGCGGCCTGGTGCGCCCCGACCTCTTCATCCCGATCGCCGAGGAGACGGGCCTGATCGTGCCGCTCGGGAGCTGGGTCCTGGAAGAGGCCTGCCGCGCCATGCGCCGCTTGCACGAGCGTTTCCCGGACTGCGCGCACGTCTCGGTGGCGGTGAACCTCTCCGGGCGCCAGTTCGAGGACAAGGAGCTGGTCGCCTCGGTCGCGGCCGCGCTCGAGCGCACCACGCTCGCGCCCAACCGGCTCGAGCTCGAGATGACCGAGAGCGTGGTCATGGCGCCGACGCACCACAACGCCGAGCGCCTGCACTCGCTGCGCGACCTCGGGATCCGGCTCCTGATCGACGACTTCGGCACGGGCTACAGCTCGCTCAGCTCCTTGCAGAGCTTCCCGCTCGACTCGCTCAAGATCGACCGCACCTTCGTCTCGCGCATGGAGTTCGACGCCGACAAGCGCGAGATCGTGCGCACGATCCTGTCCCTGGCGCGCACGCTCGAGATGGGTGTCGTGGCCGAGGGCATCGAGACGGCCGAGCAGCTGGCCATGCTGCGCGAGCTCGGCTGCGAACACGGCCAGGGCTTCTTCTTCTCGAACGCCCTGGACGAGCGCGCCGCCGCGAGCTGGATGGAGAACCCGCCGAGCTGGGGCTAGCGGATAGCGGCGGCTGTCCGTTGAGCGAGGCTCAGCTCGTCACCAACATGCGGGCGTGGACTGCCCGTGCCCGGCCATCGTGGCCTCGACGTCGTAGTCGGCCTTCGTGAATCGTGAATCGTTCTGCTCGGAAGCTACACTCTCTCTGGCGATGGTGCGCGAATACCCGCCGCTCGAACCGGATCCGGTGATCGAGGCCTACAAGAAGGACGTCGATCGCACGTTGATCCGTGAGAATCTGAAACTCACGCCCAGCCAGCGAGTCGAGAGACTCATCGAGCTCCAGCGCTTCGCCGAGGGGCTCAAGAAGGCTGGCGATGAGCTCCGCGAACGCAAGCGGCAACGCAAGCAACAAGGACATGGCTGACCTGCGCGGCCTCCTCGAGGCCCTGTGCGGCCACGGGGGGATTGGATCCTCATCGGGGGGGTTGCCGCGAGGATCCACGGTTCCGCGCGCTTCACGCAGGACTTGGACATCGTCTACTCGCGCGCGCCTCTGAACCTGGAGCGCCTGGTGCGCGCGCTCGCCGGATTGCAGCCTGCGCGGAGCACCACCCGGGCTGCCCTTTCGCTGGGATGCCAGGACTCTGAAGATGGGGCTGAACTTCACCCTGTTGACGAGCCAGTGACGAGCCTTGGTGACATCGACCTCTTCGGAGAGGTGTCCGGCGGCGGCACCTTCGAGCAGCTGAGCGAGCATGCGGAGACGGTCGAGGTCCTCGGCCTCACCTGTTCTCTGCGTCGATCTACCGACGCTCATCCGTCTGAAGAAGGCCGCAGGCCGGCCGAAGGATTTGGAGGCCATCGCCGAGCTCGAAGCCATCCGCGAGGAGCATGAAGGACGCGAGTAGTCGAGTCGATCGCTTGCCTCGGACGCCCACCTGTGCGGAGTCCTCCAGCGCCGGCGGGCCTCCGCGAGACTCAGCCCGTCACGGCGCCGGGCTCTGAAGATTGACGGTGAACCTGTCGGTCATCTTCCACATCGCGCCCGTTGCCGGATCCACGATGAGCAGCCCGATCAAGCCGCCGAAGATGACGTTACCGAAGTACCAGCCGTTGATCTGGGCCGACATGCGGGAGTGAGCCGTATTGTACCCGGCCAGGGTGGCCTCGACGTCGTAGTCGGCCTTCGTGAAGAACCCATCCTTCGCTGACAGGGTGAGCAAGAACGGCGTGACACCCGTGTCGACGACCTTGCCGTCTTCGTTGATGACTTTGATCATCGCACCAGACGGATTGCTGTCGATGGTGACGGGCCAGTCGGACTTGCTGACGATGCTGGCGCAACTGGACAGCGCGAGACCGCCGAGCAGGGCGAGAGAAAGGACGAAAGTGGACTTGGACATGGATGGTCGCTCCTCATCAGATGCCTGTGATTGACATCTGCGATGCAGATGACGCCCGAGAGCCTATGTCGCGAGCCCGCGCTCGGTCAAGCCGAGCCCCTGTAGGGCGGGCAGCGCTTGTGACGTGCGTGCGAGCACGGCTCAGGCGCCGCGGAACACGCTGCGGGGCTCGGGGGCCTCGCCGCGCAGGACGCGCACGACGTTCTCGGCCGTGACGAGGCACAGCGTGCGGTAGGTCGCGGCCGTGAGCGAAGCGACGTGGGGGGTGAGCAGCACGTTGTCGGCCGTGAGCAGCGGATCGTCGGGCCGGGGCGGCTCGACGTCGAGCACGTCGGCCGCGAAGCCGCCCAGGGCGCCGCACGCGAGGGCTGAGCGCAGCGCGGGCATGTCGATCAGCGCGCCGCGCGCGGTGTTGACGAGCAGCGCGCCGGGCTTCATGCACGCGAGCTCGGCGGCGCCGAGGAGGCTCCTGGTCGCGGGCGTCAAGGGCACGTGCAGGGTCACGACGTCGGCCGAGGCCAAGAGCTCGTGCAACGGCAAGCGCGGGTACGGGCCTGGCGCGTCCGGACGCGCGGGGTGCGCGGCCACCCGTACGTGCATGCCGAAAGCCGCGGCGAGCGTGGCCACGCGCTGGCCGATGCTGCCGAAGCCGACGATGACGAGGCTCAGGCCAGCGAGCTCGTCGCCGCGGTAGTGGGCCCGCTCTTCCCAGCGTCCGGCCGCGACCGCGCGTGCTCCGCGCGTGATTCCGCGCGCGAGGTCGAGCATCAGCGCGAGTGTGTGCTCGGCCACGGTGTTCGTGTTCGCGCCGGGCGCGGGATCACTGTGATCCACGCGCC
>JABFRZ010000597.1 GCA_013140785.1 Planctomycetota bacterium
GCCTCGAGCAGCTCCTCGCCCAGCGTGAGCGCGTCCGCCAGGCTCGAGCGCGCCGTGTCGAGCACAGCGGGCAGGTCGGCCGGCTCGCTCAGCGTCTTGCTCTGCTGCTCGAGCTCCGCGGCCCGCGTGGTCAGGCGCTCGAACAGCGCCTCGAAGGCGGGCGCCGCCAGTCGGGCGCCGGCGGTCTGACCGGCCGGACGCGCCGTGTGCGGCGCGGCGAGACGCGGCGCCGCGAGGTTCTCGGATGCGTGCGCGGGAAGGTTCGGGATCTCGCTCATGGCCGTCAGCGGATGAAGTTGAGGAAGGAGGTCTGGATCACACGCGCGCCCGCGAGTTGCGCGAGCTCGAGCATCATCTGGGAACGCGACAGGTCGAGCGCGACCTCGGCCAGGTCCGCGTCCTCGACCTCTGAGAGCCGACCGCTGAGCTCCAGCGCGATCTCGCCCTGGCGCGCCCCCGCGGCGGCGAGACGTGCCGAGCGTGCGCCGATCGTGCCGAGCCCGAGCAGGAGCTGGTCGTGCACACCATCGAGGGTCTCCAGGCGGTTCGAGAGCCGTTCGACGATCTCGCCGGAGGCCAGGCCCTGGTCGTTGTTCAGGTCGTCGATCACGCCCTGCAGGAGGTCGAAGGGGTTGGCCGTGTTGCCGAAGCCGACGAGCTCGCGTCCGGCGCGCAGCAGCGCGCGAGTATCGACGTGCAGCACCTGGCCCAGGCTCGGATCCGAGAGCTCGAGGTCGGTCTCGCCGAAGGTGAGGGCCGTGAAGGTCTCGCCGTCGAGCGAGATCGAGCCGCGACCCGTGACGGTCTCGATGAGGTCGGCGCCCGTCCAGGCGCTCATGTCGAGGTGCAGCTCGCCACCCTGCTCGTTGCGCACGACCACGTCGCTGCGCTCACCCGGCCCGGGAATCGTCACGACCGGCCCGTTGCCGAGCCGCAGCGTGCCCGCGACGCCGTCGAGGTTCAGCGCGTTGGCCCCGAGCAAGCTGTCGCTTCCCCCGCCGTCCACCAGTGCGAGCCCGACGTCGGCGAGCCCGAGCACCTCGGTCGCGTCGTGGCGCAGGGTGAGGTAGGCGAAGCCCGTGCCCTCGTCGGCGGTCAGACCCGAGCGGATGCCGGTCAGCCCGTCGAAGCGCACGCGGCCCGGGATCGCGTGGCCGAAGAGCCGGTCACCGGCTGCTGTGATGGCCACGAGCGCGTCCTCGCCGCTCTGGATCGACTGCTCGCTCCCGTTGCCGACGTACACGGCGTGCCGGCTGCCGCCGCTCTCGAGCTCGACCCACGGCTTGTCGCCCGTGCGTGTACCGCCGAAGACGTAGTGGCCGTCGATGTGCAGGTTGGCGTCGTCGAGCAGCTGCTTGCGGATCTCCGCGAGCTCCGTGGCGATCGTTGCGCGGTCCTGGTCGTTGAGCGCGCCGCTCATGGCCTGCAGCAAGAGCTCGCGCGAGCGCGTCAGGAGCCCGGAGGAGTGCTGCAGCGTCGAGCCGGCCATCTCGAGCTGGTCCTCGCCGGTGGCGACCGTGTCGCGGACGCGAGCGGAGCGCGAGAGCCCGCCGCGCAGGGAAATCGCGCGCGCCGCGCCGGTAGGATCGTCGGACGGACGCAGGATGCGGCGGCCCGAGGAGAGCTGCTCCTGCGCGCGCAAGCTCGCGAGCTGGCCCGAGCGCAGACTCAGGAGCACGCGGCTGAAGGCGGAGAGGGTGCTGACGCGCATGGGTCGATGGATCGCCTAGCCGATCAGGGAGAGCAGCTCTTGGCCGAGCTGGTTCACGACGGTGAGGTACTGGGCCGCGGCCGCGAACGACTGCTCGTAGGCGAGCAGATCGACGAGCTCCTCGTCCACGTTGACGCCCGAGATGGCGGCCTGGCGTTGCTCGAGGCTCTCGAGCACGGACTGGCTGGAGGCGAGCGCGCTGTCGGCCAGCGCGGCTTCGAAGCCGACGTCGCTGGCGAGGTCGCCCCAGAAGCGGCCCACGCTGGTGCCGTCGAGCGCGCTGGTGTCGGTGCGCTCGACTCCGAGCAGCTCGAGCAGGAGCCCGCCGTCGCCGGCCTCGCCCGTCAGCGAGACCGCCAGCCGACTCGGGTCGTCGGCGATGTCCGCGCGCACGGCGATGTCCTCCGCGCTCGAACCCGTGAGCAAGGTGTTCAGGCCGAGCGCCACCAGGATGTCGCTCGAGTCCGAATCGGCCACGGCATCGGCCGCGAACAGGTCGCCGTGCGTGGCCGAGAGCTCACCCAGGCCGAAGCGCACGCGCACCCCGTGCGCGACCTCGAGCTCGGTGCCGGGCAGGTAGCCCGCGCCGACGTCGAGCGTGGTCACGCGATTGCCCGCGCGGTCGAAGACCTCGACCTGGAGTCCGGCCGTCGTTCCGATCGTGCCATCCGCCGTCGGACGGAAGACGAAGCGCTCGTCGGTGTCGCCCGTGTAGGCGCCGGAGAGGCGCGCGTCCACGGCGTTGGCCTGACCCTGGATGCCCGTGCCGACCAAGCTGCTCCAGCCCAGTGCGCCGACGGCCGTGCCGCCATCGACCGAGAAGGACGCGGCCACCCCGCCCGAGAGCGTCTGCACGAAGAGCCGGCCCTCGGCCGCGCTGGCGTGCAACCCGCGCGCCTGGGCTTGCGGGTCGGCGTTGAGCGCGGCCGCGAGCTCGTCCGCCGTGGCGGCCGAGATCTCGGCGAAGTCGGCGGCGGCGAGCGTGATCGAGAACGACACCGGCGTGCCGGTCGTGTCCACGGTGAAGTCGAGCGTGTCGCCGTCGGCCAGGGCGAAGGGCCCGGCCGCGCTGGTACCGAGCGTCGGACGCGTGCCGCCGAACAGGCCCTCCGGATCCGGATCGACGTCCATGCGCCGGCTGAAGTCGAAGCCGAAGCCCGAGTCGGCGCTGATGCGCAGGCGTCCGTTCGCGTCCACCGCGGCCGAGAGGTGCGCGAGCGCGTTCAGCTCGTCCAGGAAGTCCTGCACGGTCGTGTGCGTGGAGGAGATGTCGATCTTGTGCTTCTCGAGCGCGCCGGTCGCGTCGTCGCTCACGTTGACGTACAGCGAGCCCGAGCCGACGTCGAAGGGCAGGCCGGCGTTCGAGAGCAGCTCGTCGAGCACGCGCCCGTCCTGGTCGAAGTCCTCCAGCGCCGACGCGCTCGTGAGCGTGTCGAAGGCGCCGCCCGAGGGCAGGCCCGTGGTGTGCACGCGGTTCGTCTCGAGGATCAGCCCGCGCGCGAGCTGGTCGAGCCGCGCGCGGTAGCCCTGCGCGAGCTCGCCGCCCAAGCGCAGGAGGCCGCCGATCTCGCCGCCCTGCACGGGCACCTCCCCGTCCGCGCCCTGGATGCGCAGCGAGCTCTTGCCGTTCTGGTCGGTGACGACGCTCATCGCGTTCGCGCGCGTCGAGCCCACCAGGGTGTTGCCCGCGACCAGGACGCGCACCGCGCCGTTCGGTCCGGCCACCGTGGTCGCGTCCACCAGCTGCGAGAGCTGCTGCACGGCCTGATCGCGCCGGTCGCGCAAGTCGTTGGCCATCAGGTTCACCGATTCGGTCTCGCCGATCTCCTGGTTCAGCCGCACGATCTCGCTGGCGAGCTCGTTGACCTCGGAGACGCGCGCCGAGACGTCGGCCATGGCGTCGCTCGAGGACGCCTCCAGCGCGCGCGAGAGGTCGCGGAAGCGCGCCGTGAGGGCTTCGGTCGCCTGGACCGCGCCCGTGCGCCGGATCGAGTCCGTGGGCGCGGTCGAGAGCTGCGAGAAGCCCGCGAAGAAACCGTCGAGCAGACTCGATAGCCCGTTCTCGCCTGGCTCGGCGAAGAGCGTCTCGAAGGTGCCGAGGCCCTCGCGCTGGACGCTCACGGAACCGAGCAGCGTGCGCTGGCCCTGGATGCGGCGCCCGAGGAGCTCGTCCACGCTGCGCTCCACGCGGCCGGCGTCCACGCCGGTGCCGAACAAGAGCGAGCCGAGCTGGACCGGGCGCGCGCTGCCGAGCTGCACGCGCTGGCGCGAGTAACCCGGCGTGTTCGCGTTGGCGATGTTGTGCCCGATCGTGTCGAGCATGTAGCGCGCGGAGAGCAGCGCCTTGAGTCCGGTGTTGAGGCCGATCGATGACATGCGTCAGCCTCGCGCGTCCACCAGGTGCCCCGCGCCCGCGGGCGTGTCCGCCAGGAAGAGCTGGCACAGCTCGTCCAACAGACCGCGGTGGTACTTCGCCACCGCGGCGAGACGCCGGCCGGCCTTGAGCACGGCGGCCACGGCCGCTCTGAGCTCGGCGCGCAGCGCGTCCAAGCGCTGCGTCTCGAGTCCCGTGCGCGCGAGCTGAGCGGCGAGCTCGGGCTCCCGGCCCAGCAGATCACGCT
>JABFRZ010000117.1 GCA_013140785.1 Planctomycetota bacterium
CGCCTACCCCTACCGGGACGACGAGCGCTACCCCGACGACGAAGAGCACCGCGCCTACCGGCGCGAATGGAACACGCGCCCCGCCACGCGCTGGATCGAGCCGCTCGTGCCACCCTTGCGCGGGCCGAGCGCGACCAGCGCGATCCCGGCGAGCAAGGCAAGCCCCGCCAGCGCGACCGGCAGCGTGATGCGCTCGCCCAGCACCCAAACGCCCGCCGCGCCCGCCACCAGCGGCTGAAGGAAGATGAACACGGCCACGGTCGAGGCCGGCACGCGCGCCAGCGCGAAGGCGTTGAGCAGGTAGGCGAGGAACGTGGCGAAGACGAGCGTGTAGGCGAAGGACAGGAACGCGCGTGGTGTGAGTTCCTTGGGCCACGCGCGCGAAGTCGCGAACAGGAACGGCACGGCCGTCGAGGCCAGCCAGAACACCCAGGTCATCACCACCAGGGTCGGGAAGCGCTGCAGGAGTCCGCGCGCGAGCACCAGGTACACGGCGTAGGAAAGGCAGTTCGCGACGATCAGGAGGTTGCCGAGGCGGCTCGACGCGGCGCTGTCGCCCGGCGCGCGCTCGAGCACGATCAGCACGGCGCCGGCCAGCGCCACGAGGATCCCGAGCACGCGCCGCCGCGCGGGCCGCTCGACGCGCGCGAAGCACGCCACCGCGTACGTGAAGACCGGGATCTGCACGACCAAGAGGCCGGTGTGCACCACGCTCGCGCGCGCGACGCCCTCGAGGTAGAGCCCCATGTTGAGCACGATGCCGAGCAGCGCGCACAGCGCCAGGCGCGGCAGCTCGGCGCGCGGCGGCACGATCGCGCGCGGGTGCTTCCAGGCCGCCAGCGCCCCCAGGGTCACGGCCCCGAACAGGATGCGCCAGGCGACCAGCGCACGCGGCTCGAAGCCACCCGGGCGCGCGAGCGTCCATTTGGCGAAGAGCGGCGAGAGGCCGAAGCAGAGTTGCACCAGGAGCAGGGCCAGCAACCCCTCGACGCGCCTCTTCGAGCCCATGCGAAGCCGCACATCGTAGGGAACCGCGGGCGCGCGGACTCTGCCGAGCAAGAATCGAAGCAAGGAAAACCACAGAGGCGCAGAGGACACAGAGACGCGCAGAGGAAGAAGGAAGACTGAAGGAGGATTGGAGGGGGACTTCCGAGTCGTCGAGTTCCTCGCGACTTGAAGCCCCGGAGGCCCTCTCTTCTCCTTCCTTCCTCTGTGCTCCTCCGTGCCCTCTGCGCCTCTGTGGTCCTGCTTGGGTTGCGGAGCCGCGCCGCTACACTCGCGCGCCCCATGGCCTCGTCGTCTCAGCCGCCCTCCGGAAGTCCCCCCAGCGGCCGGCCGGCCGACCCGCAGCCCTGGAAGCGCGCGCGTAGCGAGACCGGCCCCGACCTACTGGTGGCGCGCGCGCGCTTCGACTGGGTCGAGAACCCGCGCACCGGCGAGAGCATGCGTAGGGTGGTGCTCGACGTGGCCGACTGGGTCAACGTCGTCGCCCTGACGCCCGAGCGGCGCCTGGTGGTCGTGCGCCAGTACCGCTTCGGCTCCGGCACGGTCACGACCGAGATCCCAGGCGGCGTGATCGACCTCGGCGAGGCTCCGGAGGCGGCCGCGCGGCGCGAGCTGCGCGAGGAGACGGGCTACACGGCCGAGCGCTGGACCATGCTCGGGCCGGTCGAGCCCAACCCCGCCTACCAGAACAACCTGTGCCACCACTACTTGGCCGAGGGCGCGCTCCGCACGCATCCGCTCGAACTCGACCCGGGCGAGGACATCGTGGTGGACACGCTCGCCCTGGACGAGGTCCGCGCGCAAGTCCAGAGCGGGGCGATCCGCCACGCCCTGGTGATCTCGGCGCTCGCGCGCGTCCTCGACTTGCGCGGCTAGCAGCCTGTCGGAGTAGTCCCGTCGCGAGGCAAAGCGTTCTGCGGCGAGGCAAGGAGCGCGACGGAAAGACAGCGCAGGTGGCCTTCCTGGCCACCGAGCATGGCTTTCCTAGCGCGACGCTGCATCGGCGCAGAACGCGAAGCCGCAGCAGGGACGACTCCGACAGGCTGCTAGGGAGCAACGATCCATCACACCTCCCTGTCCCAGGGACTTGCGAGACGGGACACTGGCCGCCGGGCAGAGCGTTGAAGCGCGCCCGAGGGCCCGATACCGTCGCGCGCGCCGACCCACTCCAACTCTCCCTGCTTCGCGCCATGTCCAACCTCGCCGCTCGCTTCCCGCTGCGCTCGCTCCTGCTCCCCGCCGTGCTCGCCTTCGCCGCGTGCGAGGCGATCCGACCGCTGCTGCCCACGCCAGTCGAGGAGCTCGACCTGTGGGCCGACGCCGCGGCCGGCGTGACGGATGCGGCACTCGCCGACCTGTGCGCGGACGTGTGGCAAGCCGAGTTGCGCGCCGATCCGTTCCGCGCGACCTACCTCGGCGATCCGCGCTGGCACGGGAAGGTCCCCGACACGAGCCTCGAAGGGCGCCTGGCCCGCAAGGCACGTCTGGGCGGGTTCCGTGAACGCCTGCGCGTCCTCGAGCTGAGGGAGCTCCTCGGCGCGGACGCGCTGACGGCCGAGCTCCTGCGCGCGGAGCTCGAGAACGGCCTGCTGCAGAACGAGCTCGCGCTCGAGGAGTGGACGGTCGATCCGCTCGAGGGTCCGCACGTGCGCATCCTCAACCTCGCGAACGTGCAACCGTACGCGAGCGAGCGCGAGCGCGACCAGCTGGTCGAGCGCTGGGAAGCCCTGGCGGGCTTCGTGCGCCAGGCCGGACGCAACCTCGAGCGCGGGCGCTCCGGCGGCCGCGTGGCCTCACGCACTGCGGTCGAGAAGGTGATCCGTCAGCTCGATGCGGTGCTCGCGCAGCCGCCGCACCTCTCGCCGCTCGTGAGCGTGGCCGCGGGCGGCGGGCGCTGGATCGAGTTCCCGAACGGCGGGAACCTGGCCGCGCTCGCGCACGAGCACCTCGGCGACGCGCGCGAGCAGGGCGTGCTCCTGGACCTGAACCGACACCTGCTCGAGCCCGAGCGTACGGTGAACGGGACGCACGTGCTCTTGCCCACGGCCGGCGACGCGCTCGACCTCACCGCGCGCGCCGAGTTCCTGTACGACGTGCTGCGCGCCGTCGAGCAGGACATCTATCCCGCCCTGGCCGGCTACCGCGACGTGCTGGCGAACAAGATCCTGCCCGCCGCGCGCGAGGACGACCGTCCGGGCCTCAAGTACCTGGCGGGCGGCGCGGGCCTCTACAAGCAGCTGATCCATGCGCACACCTCGCTGCCGATGGACGAATGCGACGCGAAGGCGATCCACGAGTACGGCCTGGAGGAAGTGCGCCGCGTCCGCGTCGAGATCGCGCAGCTGGGCTCGCAGCTCTTCGGAACCCGCGACGTGGCCGCGGTCCAGGCCAAGCTGCGCAACGACCCGGAGGTGCACTTCAAGACGCGCGCGGAGGTCGCGGCCAAGGCTGTGGAGGCCCTGGCGCGCGCGCGCGGCCAACTGCGCGGCTTCTTCGGCCTCGTGCCCGAGAGCGCGTGCGAGGTGCTGCCGATCCCGGAGTTCGAGGAACAGGACTCGACCATCGCCTACTACCGCGAGCCCGCCGCCGACGGCTCGCGTCCGGGGCGCTACTTCGTCAACACCTACGCGCCCGAGACGCGCCCGCGCTACGAGGCCGAAGTGCTGGCCTTCCACGAGGCCATCCCGGGCCACCATCTGCAGATCGCGATCGCCCAGGAGCGCGCGGAGCTGCCGCGCTTTCGGCGCCACTCGGGCTCGACCGCATTCGTCGAGGGCTGGGCGCTCTACAGCGAGCGCTTGTGCGACGAGATGGGGCTCTACTCGGGCGATCTCGACCGCATGGGCGTGCTCTCCTATGACGCCTGGCGCGCCGCGCGCCTGGTCGTGGACACCGGCCTGCACTTCTTCGGCTGGAGCCGCGACGAGGCCATCGAATACCTGCTCGACAACACCCTCCTGGCCGCGAACAACGTGGAGAACGAAGTCGATCGCTACATCGCCTGGCCGGGGCAGGCGCTGGCCTACAAGCTCGGCCAGCGCGAGATCCTGGCGCTGCGCGAGCAGGCCCGGACGGCGCTCGGCGCGGGCTTCCGCTACCCCGAGTTCCACGACCGCGTGCTCGAGAACGGCGCCGTCACGCTGCCGGCGCTGCGCGGCGTGATCGAGCGCTGGATCGGGAGCAGAGGACGCGCGCCGGTCGAGGCGAGCTCGGGACGCTGAGCCTCCGGTCCAGCCCGCCGCTCCCGCACGCTTCTGCATAAGAGCACGTCCTAGAACCCCGCGAGTCCTGTGGGTGCGCCGGGGCCGCGTCCGCTAGGCGCAGCGACGACGCGTGTTAACGGAGAAACACTCGGAGGAGCTGCAACGACGCGGGCGCGAGCCACGGGGCAGCCACAGGGCTCGCGGGGTTCTAGGACGTGCTCTAAGCTCTAGGGAACAGCGCGGCCGGAACGGTCGTCTCGGTTCCGACCACGATGAGCGATTCGTCCAACCTCTGGCGCGAGACCCCGCTCGGGAACACCGAGTTCCTGGTGAGCAAGGCCAAGGCTGGCAGCGAGTCGGCCTGGCGCGAGATCTACAGGCGCTACCACACGATGCTGGTGGCCCACGCGCAGGCGCGCATCCCCGGCTTCGCGCGCCGGCGCTTCGACGGGGAGGACGTGCTCCAGCAGGCGTTCTTCCAGGCCTGGCAGGGGATCAGCGGCTTCGAGTACCGCGGCGATGGCTGCTTCCGGCGCTGGCTGGCGACGCTGGTCGTGAACGCCTTCAGGAACGAGCTCAAGAAGGACAAGGAGCGTCTCGGCTTCGCTGGGATCAAGTTGGAAGACGAGAAGACCGGGGAGGAGCCGCCCCAGAGCGAGGCCAAGGGCGCGCCGGCCGCGCCTGAGGTGGACCCGGAGCGCGCCGCGATGCTCGAAGCCCTCGGCCAGATGGATGACGAGGATCGCGACATCTTGATCCAGCGCTACTTCGAGGACCTCTCCTTCGAGGCCATCGCCGAGGTTCTGCACTGTTCGCGCGAATCCGCGCGGACGCTCACCATGCAGGCCATGGAGCGGCTCAGGCGGCGGATGGGGGCCTGAGCGGCGCGAGCGCGCCGGGGCGAAGGAGCGAAGGAGCAAGCGTGGAGGAGCCGGGGGACGAAGAAGACCGCGTGGCTCGGCTGTTCGCCGAGTACCTCGGAGCGCTCGATGAAGGGCGCGACCTATCCGCCGAGCTCCTGGAGCGGGCGGGCGAGCTGCGCGCGCCGCTCGCGGCCAGGATCGAGATGGACCGCAAGCTGAGGGCGCTCGCGGGTCCGGGCGGCAAGCCGCCGGGCGCGCCGGCGCTCTTCGGACGCTTCAGGATCCTCGCGACCCTGGCGGTCACGAGCCTCAGCCGCGTGTACCTGGCCTTCGATCCCGAGCTGAACCGGCGCGTCGCCTTGAAGGTGCTGGACCGCGAGCTCTTGATGGACAAGGGCCAGGGCGCCTGGATCTTGAACGAGGCGCGCACGCTCGCGCGGCTCGGGCATCCCGGCGTGGTCACGGTGCACGAGGTGGGCGAGGTTGGCGGCCAGCGGTACGTGGCCATGGAGCTGCTCGAGGGGCCCTCGCTGCAGCAGGTGATCGCCGCCTGGGCGCTGCAGCGTGGGGCTGCTCCCGACGTTGCCACCGACGCCGCCCCGAACGCCGCCGACGCGAAGCCCGTGAGCGACGTGGCGCGCGTCCTGGCCGCGCGCCTCTTCTCCTATTCGGCGCGCATCGAAGTCTTGGCCCGCCTGGCCGAGGCCGTGGCCCACTGCCACGACCTCGGCATCCTGCACCGCGACATCAAGCCCGCCAACGTGCTCTTCGATGCCGTCGGCAATCCCAAGCTGATCGACTTCGGCCTGGCGCACGTCGCGGACGCCGAGGAGGACACCAAGCTCGGCCTCACCGATCAACTCGTCGGCACGGCCCCCAACATCGCACCCGAGCAGGCCGAGAACGACCGCACGGGCGCCGATCCCAGGAGCGACCAGTTCTCGTTCGGGACGCTCGCCTACCAGTGCTTCGCGCTGGCGAACCCGTTCGAGCGCAAGGGCCGGAGCGCCACGCTGGATGCCATCGCACGGGCCGATCCCGCGCGGCTCGACACGCGCGAGCCAGCCGTACCGCCCGACCTCGCGCGCGTGGTCCACCACGCGCTGGAGCGCAACCCGGCCGCGCGTTATCCGGGCATGGCGGCCCTGGCGGCCGACCTGCGCGCGATCCTCGCCAACCGTCCGATCTCGGTGTCCGAACCCGCGCTCGCGCACCTTGCGCGCCTCTGGCTGCGGCGGCACCGGCGCGGGGTCACGGTGGCGAGCATCGTGCTAGTCCTGGCGCTCGGGGCCTGGGTCAGCGCGTGGGCGGCGACGACCCTGGGCGAGCGCCGCGGAATGCGAGCCGAGCTCGCGGGCATCCAGCCGGCTGAGTTCGCCGAGCCCGACCAGCTCGACGTAGCCTTTGACCCGCTGCGTGAGATCCAAGGCCGCGCGCGAGAGTTCGATTCGGGCCTGACGCGCACTCTGGTCTTCGGAGCGCTCGCACCCGAAGTAGATGAGGTGGTCCATGCCTGGTCACGACGCCTGAGCGAGATGCTGGCCCGCGACCAGCAGCGCAGTCGGGAGAGCGGACTGGCCCTGCAGGACATGATCTACCGCAAGCTCATGTGGCAGGACGAGAGCCTGTGCCCGGCATGCCCTTACAACGCCGAGAGCCGCGAGCGCGGCCGGGTTCTGTACCCGGAGGAGGAGCTGGCCGGCCGCGAGTTCGCACTGGCCAGGCTGGACCGCGTGAAACTGCCGAGCCTCGATCCGGAGAGTCCACCCACACGGGACCGCGTCCTGTTCAACACGGATCTCGTCAGCACCTTCCGACCCGCGCCGTTCCTGGATGTGCTCGTCGCGGGCACCTATCGCCTCCAGGTCTGGGAGCGCGGCGCGCGAACCCTCCTCTACGAGACGGTCTTCCACGTGCCCGATGGCTGGCCGCCTGGCCTACGGCTTCGGCTCGCTCGGCCGCGCGCCGAGCTGTGGGACCGGAGCGTTCCCGTCGCTCGAGTCAACAAGGAGCTCATCGGCCGGGGTTTCTTGACCGTCCCATCCTTCCGCCTGCTCCCGGCGCCGGTGACGACAGCCGAGTTCGAGCGCTTCGTGGCTGAGACGAACGAGGCATCCTCCGAGTTCCTGCGGAGTCGCGGCCCGAGCGACCCCGCCGCGGCAAGCTACGAGCTGGCCATGCGCTACGCGGCCTGGGCCGGCGGACGATTGCCGAGCTATGCCGAGCTCATGCTCGCGATCGAGGCCCGAGCGATCGACTTCCCCAAGCCGACGCCCCTCTGCGCGGGCGAGTTCGTGCAGGACTTGGCCGAACCGCAGGGATCACTCGCCCCCGGCTGGCTGCGCTACCAGGGATTCGACCTGTGGCTGGCATCGGGCCGAGACAAGCTCTCGGGCGCGGCCGTCGGCTCGAGCGAGAACGTCGGTTCGTCCTCGACAACGCCAACTTACTGCGGCTTTCGCGTGACCTTCTCTTGCGATGATCCCGACTCCTATCAGGAGCTCGCGCGCGAACCGATGCAGAAGTGATCTTCTCAGTTGCAGCCGCGGCGGCCCTCGTCCTATGAGCGCGGCGAATTTGCCGAGGGAGGCAGAACTCGTTCGCGACGCCTCGCCACGAGATCCAGGGCTCGCGCCTGGTCTCCGCTGAGCGGCGGGCTTCCTCCTGCAACCAATAGGAGAACGATCGTGAACTTGATTCATCTCGCGGGGCCCAGGGGAATTCTGTGCCTTTCTGGTCTGCTCCTCGTCTCGACCCTGCCATTGCACGCAACGTCCTCACGCGCTTCCGAGTCACAACCCACCGGATCGATCGAGGTCCGGCTGCGCGAGGCCGGCTGCTCGACCGAGAGCTACCACTCGCCCGCGCTCGCGGAGGTGCGCACGGTGCTTTCCTCGCCAGATCGGGTGCCGAGCGTGGACGCAACACGCAGGGCACTCGAACTCGCGTATGGCGAGGCCGTGACGCAAACCAGCGCGCTGGTGGACTACATCTGGATCAAAGTCGATGGACACTGGCTCCTCTGGTGCGTGAATGGCGCAACCCTCGAAGTCGATTTCGGCCTCGCGGGAACGGCGGTCGTGAAGGTCCGCGAGCCCATGCCGCTGCCGCAGTCCTAGTGTGATCCGGCAGTTCCCCGCTTGCAGACTGCCAGGGTTCGACACTCGCCCGGGCGCGGAGCATGCGGCTCCGCGCCCATCCGCTTCGCCCCTCAGCGATACAGCTCGCCGCCCGAACGCGTGAACTCGTCGCGCTTCTCCGCCAGGCCCGCGGCCAGGGCCGCGGCCTCGTCCAGCCCCTTCTGACGCGCGTAGGCGCGCACGTCCTCGGTGATCTTCATCGAGCAGAACTGGGGACCGCACATCGAGCAGAAGTGCGCGCTCTTGGCACCCTCGGCCGGCAGCGTCTCGTCGTGGAAGGCGCGCGCGGTGGGCGGATCGAGCGCCAGATCGAACTGATCCTCCCAGCGGAACTCGAAGCGCGCGCGCGAGAGCGCGTCGTCCCAGGCGCGCGCGCCGGGGTGCTCTTTGGCCAGGTCGGCGGCGTGCGCGGCGATCTTGTAGGCGATCACGCCGGCCTTGACGTCGTCCCGGTCGGGCAGGCCGAGGTGCTCCTTGGGCGTCACGTAGCACAAGAGGGCCGTGCCGTGCCAGCCGATCAGCGCGGCGCCGATGGCCGAGGTGATGTGGTCGTAGCCCGGCGCGATGTCGGTCGTGAGCGGCCCGAGCGTGTAGAAGGGCGCCTCGTGGCACAGCGCGAGCTGTTGCTCCATGTTCGCGCGGATCTTGTGCATGGGCACGTGGCCCGGGCCCTCGATCATGACCTGCACGTCGTGCTCCCAGGCGATCTTCGTGAGCTCGCCCAGGGTCGCGAGCTCCGAGAGCTGCGCGTCGTCGTTCGCGTCGGCGATGCAGCCCGGACGCAAGCCGTCCCCCAGGCTGAAGCTGACGTCGTACTTCTTCATCAGCTGGCACAGGCGCTCGAAATTCGTGTAGAGGAAGTTCTCCTGGTGGTGCGTGAGACACCACTTGGCCAGGATCGAGCCGCCGCGCGAGACGATCCCGGTCACGCGCTTGGCGGTGAGCGGAACGTAGCGCAGGAGCACGCCGGCGTGGATCGTGAAGTAGTCCACGCCCTGCTCGCACTGTTCCTCGAGGGTCTCGAGGAACACCTCGATCGAGAGGTCCTCGATCTTGCCCTTGACCTTCTCGAGCGCCTGGTAGATCGGCACGGTCCCGATCGGCACGGGCGAGTTGCGCAGCACCCACTCGCGCGTCGCGTGGATGTCGCGCCCAGTCGAGAGGTCCATGACCGTGTCCGCGCCCCAACGCGTGGCCCAGCGCAGCTTCTCGACCTCGTCGTCGATCGACGAGCGCACCGCGCTGTTCCCGATGTTGGCGTTGATCTTCACCAGGAACTTGCGGCCGATGACCATCGGCTCGAGCTCGGGATGACGGATGTTGGCCGGCAGGATGGCGCGTCCGCGCGCGATCTCGGAGCGCACGAGCTCGGGCGCAACGCCCTCGCGCGCGGCGGCGAAGGCCATCTCGGCCGTCACGATCCCGCGCCGCGCGTAGTGCATCTGCGAGCGGTTGCCGTCGTCCGCGCCACTATTCAGGCGCTCGGCAATCCAATCAGCGCGCGGCTTCGGCAAGCCTGCGCGCGCGTCGTGCCCCTCCGGCCCGGAGGTGTCGTACAAGTCGAGCTGCTCGCCGTTCGTGAGATGCACGCGGCGCTTGGGGACGCGCAGCACGTGTTCGCCGTGCTCGAGCTCGAGCTGGGCCTTGTGGGAGCGCGGGAAGTCCGCGCGCGCGTCGCCCGCGGTGGAGGTGGGAGAGGTCTGCATCGCTTTCCTACGCCGGCATGATCCGGATCAGGTTCCGAGGGTTACGAGCCTCGCCCGGCCATCACGGACGGGCGAGCTCCATCTCAGGCGCCGCTCGGGCGCCGCCCCTAGCGTGAGTTCGGATTGTAGGGCGCGCGCTCCCTCACCGCACTCTTCCCCGGCGCAGCGTTCCCCAACGCAGTGACAGTTGTCCACATGTCCCCTCCCGCGTCCCCCGAGGGGTTCGATGTCTGCACACACTTCGGGAGGGCGCGCAGGAGGCGCCACGGCGTCCCGGGCGAAGCCCGCGCGCGCCCCTGGACTGCCGTGCTCAACTCGATAGCCTCGTGCGCTTCCTCGAGTTCCGCTCGGTGGTTCTCCGATCCGAGGGTTCTCCGATCCGAGCCTTTCCGTTCCGCGAGTTACCCATGTCCACGACTCCCCGCCAGGACGCCATCCGCCACATCTCCGCCGGACGCCCGGGCTCCGCCGCCGAGGCCCCGCGCGAGCCCTTCAATCTGACCGAGATGTTCGGCTCCAGAGTCTTCAACGACGCCGTGCAGCGCCGCCGCCTGCGGCCCGACGTCTACCAGGCGCTGCGCCGCACGATCGACCGCGGCGAGCAGCTCGACCCGCGCATCTCCGACGCCGTGTCGGACGCGATGAAGGACTGGGCGGTCGAGCACGGCGCCACGCACTTCACGCACTGGTTCCAACCCATGACCGGGCTGACGGCCGAGAAGCACGACTCGTTCCTCTCGCCGGTGGTCGAAGGCGGCGCGATCCACGCCTTCACCGGCAAGGAGCTGATCAAGGGCGAGCCCGACGCGTCTTCGTTTCCCTCGGGTGGCACGCGCAGCACCTTCGAGGCGCGCGGCTACACTGCCTGGGACC
The DNA here is from genome assembly GCA_013140785.1 of Planctomycetota bacterium. Taxonomy (GTDB): domain Bacteria; phylum Planctomycetota; class UBA1135; order UBA1135; genus JABFRZ01. The sequence continues at coordinate 10,791 of JABFRZ010000117.1, forward strand.
CGACCTCGCCGGCCTTCCTGCGCGTGACGCCCTACGGCACGACGCTGTGCATCCCGACCGCGTTCTGCTCGTGGACGGGCGAGGCGCTCGACACCAAGACGCCGCTCTTGCGCTCGAGCGAGGCGCTGGACCGCTCGGCGCGGCGCCTGCTCGCGCTGATCGACGAGCGCCCCGAGCGCGTCTTCGTGACGATGGGACCCGAGCAGGAGTACTTCCTGATCGATCGCGAGCTGTACCTCCTGCGGCCCGACCTGCTCGTGAGCGGCCGCTCCTTGTTCGGCGCGCGCCCGCCCAAGGGCCAGGAGCTCGAGGACCACTACTTCCGTACCACGCCCGAACGCGTGCTGAACTTCATGATGGACCTCGAGCACGAGCTCTGGCAGCTCGGCGTGCCGGTCAAGACGCGCCACAACGAGGTCGCGCCGCACCAGTTCGAGATGGCCCCGTTGTACGAGCAGGTCTCGCTCGCCACCGACCACAACATGCTCGCGATGGAGCTCATGCAGAGCGTGGCCGAGCGCCACGGCCTGGCCTGCCTGCTGCACGAGAAGCCCTTCGCCGGCGTCAATGGCAGCGGCAAGCACAACAACTGGTCGATGGCCGACGAGCGCGGCGGCAACCTGCTCGACCCGGGCCACACGCCGCACGAGAACCTGCGCTTCATCCTGTGCCTGACGGCCGTCATCCGCGCGGTGGACGTGCACCAGGATCTGCTGCGCGTCTCGATCGCGCACGCGGCCAACGACCACCGCCTGGGGGCGAACGAGGCCCCGCCCGCGATCCTCTCGATCTTCCTGGGCTCGGAGCTCGAGGAGATCGTCGAGGACCTGGTCTCCGGCGGCCAGGCGAAGTCGCGCGCGCGCGGCCACGTGCAGCTCGGCGTCACGACCCTGCCGCCGATCCCGAAGGACACCAGCGACCGTAACCGCACCTCGCCCTTCGCCTTCACCGGCAACAAGTTCGAGTTCCGCGCGGTCGGCTCGAGCCAGACCATCGCCTACCCGAACATCTTCCTGAACACGGCCGTGTCCGAGTCCTTCGACGTCCTGTCGGACGAGATCGAGAAGCGCTCCAAGGGCGGCGCCGAGCGCAAGGCGGCCATCCAAGAGGTCGTGCGCGAGACCCTCAAGCGCCACCAGCGCATCCTCTTCAGCGGCGACAACTACAGCCGCGAGTGGGAGCGCGAGTCCGCACGGCGCGGGCTGCTCAACGCCAAAAACACGCCCGACGCCCTGGCGCTCTTCCCCAGCGAGAAGAACCTGGCCCTGTTCGAGCGCTACGCCGTGCTCTCGCGGCGCGAGACGACCGCGCGCTCCAACATCTTCTATAGCGCCTACATCCACCGCATCGCGGTCGAGGCCCTGACCATGGTACAGCTCGCCTCGACCGCACTCCTGCCGGCCGGCATCGCTTACCAGAAGCAGCTGGCCGACTCGATCAACGCCGCGCGCGCCGCCGCTCCCAAGGCCGAGCTCGGCGAGCAGGAAAAGCTCCTGGTCGAGCTGGCCTCGACCATCAGCCGCCTGCGCGCCGCGCTCACGCACCTCAAGGAAGCGCACGCACACCTCGAGGAGAAGCCCGAGGCCGTCGCGCAATCGCTGCACTGCCGCGACCAGATCCTGCCCGCGATGGTCGAGCTGCGCGCGCACGCCGACCGGCTAGAAGGGTTGGTGGACGACACCCTCTGGCCGCTGCCCAAGTATCACGAGCTCCTGTTCGTGCACTAGCCGCTTGCGCCGGTCATGGCCCTCACTCGCGAAGAAGCCTGGGCGCTCCTCTGTGACTGGACGCCCGGCGAGGCCTTACGGAAGCACGCGCGCGCGGTCGAGTCGGTCATGCGCGCCGCGGCGCACCGCTATGGGGCGGGCCCGCCCGACGAGGAGCGCTTCGGACTCGCGGGCATGCTGCACGACGCGGACTACGAGCGCTGGCCCGACGAGCACCCGCGCCGCATCGTTGCCTGGCTGCGCGAGCGGGGCGAAGCGGAGGTCGCGCACGCGGTCTCGGCGCACTACACCGGCTGGGGCGTGCCGCACGAGAGCGTGCTCGACCGCGCGCTGCTCGCCTGCGACGAATTGACCGGCTTCGTGGGCGCCTGCGCACTCGTGCGGCCCGACGGAATCGCCACGCTCGCGGCGAAGAGCGTGCTCAAGAAGCTCAAGGACAAGGGCTTCGCAGCCAAGGTCGAGCGCGTCGAGGTACTGCGCGGCACGGAGTTGCTCGGAGTCGAGCTCGAGCAGCACGTGCAATTCGTGATCGAGGCCCTACGCCCGCACGCGCTCGAACTCGGCCTCGGCGCACGCGGCGCCTGAGCAGGTCTACGGCTTCGGCGCCCTGGGTTTCGGCGCCGTAGGCTTCGGAGCCGTAAGCTTCGGCTCAAGGGGCTGTGGGCGGGCCTTGATCTTGTCGGCCCAGGCGCGCAGCTCGTCCTGGCCCTCGATCGAGGTGCCGACCTCCTGCAGCACGAGCCGCGCGCGACGCACGTGATCGCGCGAGTGGAACGTCCCGATGCGCACGCGCACGCGCGTGAAGCCCTCGGCGTGCCGCTCGACCAGCACGAGCAGGTCGCCGTGCCGGATGTGTCCCTCGGTCGGTCCGAGGACGAACTCCTCTGGCACGACCTCGAGCCGCTGCAGGCCCTCCAGGGTCGCGTTCCAAGTCTCCTGCAGGTTGGTCGCGAAGTCCTGCTCGGCCTCGTTGCGCTGGTACTGGACCACCCCGACCCCCAGCACACTGGCCGCCGCGACGGCCACGCAACCCGAGACCAGCGGCACGAGCGCCAGAACGCAGAGGGCGGTGCGGGGCATGGACGACGGCCTGGAGTTTCGGCCCTGGCGCGCGCGAGCTTGAGGGACAGAGCGGAATCGGGCGTGGCGAGCGGTTCAGGCCGCGTCGTGCTGTTCGGGCGCGTCGTGCTGTTCGGGCGCGTCGTGCTGTTCGGGCGCGTCGTGCTGTTCGGGCGCGTCGTGCTGTTCGGGCGCGGCGTGCTGTTCGGGCGCGGTGTGCTGTTCGGGCGCGGCGCCCTCGTTCGCCGCAGCGCTCGGTAGGAAG
>JABFRZ010000375.1 GCA_013140785.1 Planctomycetota bacterium
CCCGCTGGGAGGTCCGATCCTTGTCGATGCCGGCCCTGACCGATACCTGGTCCCGCCCGCGGCCAGCTTGACCCTGAGTGCCTCGATCGAGGGCCTGAATCTGCTCGCGTCGAGCGATCCCTCCCAGGGCTCCGGCGTGTTCGTGAGCTGGTCTCAGCTCTCCGGACCGCCGGCCACGATCATCGGGATGGACACGCTGCGCCCGACCCTGATCCCGACCCGTAGCGGAGTGGTGCGACTGCGCCTCAAGGTCGGCACCCTACTCTCGTTCGACTCCGACGAAGTGCTGGTGTACGTCCTCGGCGACACCCAGGACGTCACGGTCACGGGCGAGGCGCGCAAGTGGCACAAGCTCGCGCTGACCTTCCAGCACGACACCGTGCTCTCGGAGACGAGCACGGTGAATCCGTTCCTCGATCTGCGACTGCGAGTGCTGTTCTTCCACGTGGAGACCGGGAAGACCCTCTCCGTGCCCGGGTTCTTCGCGGCCGACGGCGTGGCGGCCACGAGCGGCGCGACGGCCGGTGACCGCTGGCGCGTGAACTTCACGCCCGACCTCGCCGGAACCTGGTACTACCTGGCGTCGTTTCGTGCAGGCAATGGGGTTGCGCTGATATCGCATCCAAGGGCCGGCCTGCCGGTTTCCTTCGACGGAGCCAGCGGCCCGCTCCATGTTGCGCCGGCGGACCCGACCGCGCCCGGGTTCCTCGCGCGGGGCCGGCTCGACTACGTTCAGAAGCACCACCTGCGCTTCGCCGAGACGGGCGAGTACTTCCTGAAGGGCGGCGCCGGGAGCCCGGAGAACTTCTTCGGCTACTACGAATTCGACGGCACCACCGACCAGGGCGGCTCGCTCAACGACCTGAACTTGGCGGGGTTCCAGGACGGCCTGCACCATTATCAGCAGCACTTCGGCGACTACGTGGACCTCGGCGTGCCGCTGTGGAACGGGAAGGGGCGGCGCATCTTCGGCGCGCTCAACTACCTGGCCGCGCGCGGCGTCAACAGCCTGTACGCCCTCAGCTACAACCTCGACGGTGGCGACGGGGCCGAGGTGTGGCCCTGGTCCGCGCCGACCGAGAGGCTGCGCTTCGACGTCAGCAAGCTCGACCAGTGGGAGCGCGTGCTCGATCACATGAACCGCGCCGGGATCGTGTGGCACGTCATGACGCAGGAGACCGAGAACGACCACGACCTCGACGGGGGCGCGCTCGGGAACCAACGAGAGCTCTACTACCGCGAGCTGGTGGCGCGCTTCGGCTGGGCCAATGGCCTGGTGTGGAACTTGGGCGAGGAGAACACCAACACGCCCGCGGAGCGCATGGCCTTCGCGGACTTCATCCGCGAGATCGACCCCTGGGACCACCCGATCGGACTGCACAACCGCGTGGGCGACATCCCGGGGACCTTCGGGACGCTGCTCGGCACGCACCTCGAGCTGCTCTCGATCCAGGGCGATCCGACCAACACACCACCGCGCGCGCGCCAGCTCGTGCTCGACTCGGCCGCCGCCGGCCGTCCGTGGGTCGTCAACTTCGACGAGCAGACGCCCGCCGACGCAGGTGTCCTACCCGACGCGGTGGACTTCTGGCACGACCTGATCCGGCGCGAGGCGCTGTGGCCGATGCTGCTCGGCCAGGGCGGCGGCTGCGACTGGTACTTCGGCTACGGGCACCCGAACGACGACCTCGACTGCGAGGACTTCCGCAGCCGCGAGAACCTGTGGCTGATCACGAAGCGCGCGCTCGACTTCGTGCGCGGGCACGTGCCCTTCGAGCAGATGGAGCACGCTGATTCGCTGGCCGTCGCGAACGGTGCGAGCGTGCTCGCCAAACGCGGCGAGCACTACCTCGTCTACGTCCCCTTCGGCGGCTCGATCTGGTTCGACCTCGAGGGTCACGTCGGGCCGTTCCTGGTGAGCTGGTTCGACGCGCGCAACGGCGGCATACTCCAAGACGGCAGCGTGACGCAGGTCAGCGGACCAGGCTTCCAGTTCCTCGACGTGCCGCCCGGACCGGGCGATTGGGTCGCCTTCGTGCGCCGCGCGGCCAACTTCGCGCCTGAGATCGAGGCGGTGGACGCCGAGCCGAGGGTCTTCGAGAGCGGCGGTGATTTCTCGCTCGTCGTGCACGCGCGCGACCCCAACGGCCCGAGCGACGCGCTCGTGGTCACCGCCGATTTCATCGATCCGAACGGCAGTCCCTATTCCAGCGTGGTGCTCACGCACCGCGGAGGCAGCCTGTACTCGCTGTTCCTGCCGAGCGCGCCGGCGATCGATCCTGGGACCTGGCGGGCGGAAGTGCGCGTGCAGGACGCGGGCGGCCTCGAGGACACGCGCACGCTCGAGTTCGAGGCGCGCTGAAGTCGCCGCGGGGAGCGGGAGGCGCTGCTCCCTGCGACTTCACGCTCAGCGCGCGTGCACTTTGACCGTGCGCCCGATGTCGTCCATGACCGCGCGCAGGCCATCGTAGTCGGGGTGCTTGAGGCGCATCCACGCGTTCGCCATGTAGCCCGCATCGACGCCCTGCGTCGCCGTGCCGGCCGCGGGGAAGTGCTGGTCGAGGATCCACTCGCCGTGACGCCGCCGGACCTCGTCCACGCCCTCGTAGTGCGTGATGCTTCCGTCGCGGTCGGGCCGCAGCGCGATCATGCCGGCCGCGAAGCGCCGTGAGGCGCGCGCGTCGGTGCCGCCGTGCACGATGGCTTTGGCCCACTCCACGTACAGGTCCATGTCGTTGGCGGCACCGTAGAGATCCCACACGAGCACGCCCGGCGGGCGGCAGCCGATCTCGGAGAACTTGAGGCCCTTCGGGCCATAGAACCACTCCATGTGCGTGGCGCTCGTGCCGATCCCGAGCGCCGCGATCACGCGCGCGCCCAGGGCCATGATCTCGCCGTAGTTCTCGCGCGAGACGCGGTTCGTGGTCGCGACCTGGGGCGAGATCCAGCGCGTGCGCATGGACTCGAGCACGTTCGGGTAGTAGTGCGAGACGAAGTCGTGCACGACGCGCCCGTCGATCGCGAGCGTGTCGTAGATGCCCTCGTGGCCCTCGATGAACTCCTCGACCGCGACCGAGCGCCCCTCCTGTAGCCCGCTCGCGCGCAGCGCCTCCTCCAGCTCGCCCGGATTCGCCACGCGGTACGTGCCCGAGGCCCCGGCCGAGTCGCGCGGCTTCAGGATCAGCGGGAACCCGATGCGCTGCGCGAACTCGCGCGCCTCCATGGCCGAGCTCGTGCCGATCGACTGCGCGCACGGCACGTCGGCCGCGCGCAGGGCCTCCTTCATGGCCGGCTTGTCGCGGCACAGGAAGGCCGTGCGCACGCTCGTACCCGGGATCTGGCAGGCCTCGCGCACCTTGGCCGCCGGCAGGATGTGCGCCTCGACGGTTGCCTCGAGCCGATCGACCCAAGCGCGCGCCTGCGCGCGCCGCACGGCGGCCAGCAACGCGCCCTCGTTCGTGACCGACGAGATCTGCTCGTACTTGTAGAGCCAGCTCTTGAGGTCGTCGTCCAGGGCCTCCAGCGAGCGCTCCCCGATCCCGCTGACGCGCGCCCCGACCGCGCGCAGAGCGCGCACGAACTCACGCTGGTTCTTCGGGAAGGCGGGCTCGACGAAGACGACGTGCATGACGGACCTCGGAGGCAGGGCAACTCTCGGCCCCCACAGTTTGACCGATCGGAAGCCGCCGGCGAAGAGTCGCGGCAGCGGGCTGGGCGAGCTAGACTGGCCCAGCGTGACTGGCTTCGTCTTCCACCCTGGCCACGACGAGTGGCACGGCCAGACGGTGGTGGTCTACACCAAGGGCGCGCGCATCGTCGCCGGGCGCTGGGACGCGGTGCAGGGCGGTGAGCTCCTGATGCGTGACGCGGCCGTACACGACGACCCGAGCACGCGCGCGAGCTGGGTGGCCGAGGCCAAGCAGTACGGCATCGCGGTCCAGCACCGCACGCTGACGCTGCCGCACGCCGAGGTCGAGCGCGTGGTGCGGCTGCGCGACTCGTAGCCTGGGGCTCGTCGCGCGGCCCAACCCTCGACGAACGAAGCCCGCGCAGAGTTCGCCCCGCGACCCCGCGCTCCAGCCGGCAATCGGCTTTGCACTTTGCTTGATCCGAGGGCTTGTCGGGCTTGCCCGGTCGCGTGCCGCCACGCGGCTCGTCTCGCGGCTCGTCTCGGTGCGAGCTCCGCTCGAGTCGCGAGTGGGAACGGGGGCGGCCAGCAGGCCGGCCAACGAGCATGGCTGCGAGGGAAGCGCGCGGGAGGATGAAGCTCCAGCTGACGTGCACGTCCACTCAGTGGAGAAGGCC
>JABFRZ010000624.1 GCA_013140785.1 Planctomycetota bacterium
GCGCGATCCGCTGCGCCTCGAGCGCCTGCTCGGCCCCGCGCGGCGCGCCGAGATCGAGCGCCTGGAGCTGCCGCAGCGGATCGCGCTGCGCTTCGCGAGCGACGAAGAGCTGCCGGGGCTCTTCGAGCGGGTCCTGAAGGGCGGGTTCGCGAAGCCCGACGACATCAAGCGCGGCGTGCGGAACTGGCAGGCGGACTGGCTGCGGGTCTGAGTCTGCCCCGGACCGCACCGGAGTCGCAGCGCATGAGCGAGCCGAAGAAGGCGCGACCGAAGCTCTCCAACGCCTGGCGCGAGGCGCGCGAGCTCGTCGTCGCGCACAAGCAGCGCCTCGCGCTCGGGCTCGGCCTGATGCTCGCGAACCGGCTGTTCGGGCTGGTGCTGCCGGCGACCTCGAAGTTCCTGATCGACGAGGTGATCACCGGCCAGAGGGCCGAGCTCCTCTGGCCCCTCGCGCTCGCCGGAGGGATCGCCACGTTGATCCAGGCCGGGACCGGCTTCGCGTTGAGCCAGATCCTGGGCGTGGCCGCGCAGCGCGCGATCAACGACATGCGCAAGTCCGTGCAAGCGCACGTCGGCCACCTGCCCGTGCGCTACTTCGACTCGACCCAGACCGGCGTCCTGATCGCGCGCATCATGAACGACGCCGAGGGCATACGAAACCTCGTCGGCACGGGGCTCGTGCAATTCGTCGGCAGCCTGATCACGGCCGTGCTCGGCATCGGCGTGCTGTTCTACCTGGAGTGGAAGCTCACGCTGATGATCCTGGTCGTGCTGGCGCTGTTCGGCGCCGCCATGGGGATCGCCTTCAACAAGCTGCGACCGCTCTTCCGCGAGCGCGGCAAGATCAACGCCGAGATCACCGGACGGCTGAACCAGACCTTGGGCGGCGTGCGCGTGGTCAAAGCCTACGTGGCCGAGGAGCAGGAGGAGCGCGTCTTCGGCGCCGGCGTCGAGCGCTTGTTCGACAACATCCGGCGCTCGATGACCGGCGTCTCGGTCACGACCGCGACCTCGATGGCGATCGCCGGGATCATCGGCGTCTTGGTCATGATCTTCGGCGGCCAGGCCATCTTGGCGGGCACGCTGACACTCGGCGAGCTCGTCATGTACCTCGTGTTCATCGGGATCGTGGTCGCGCCGGTGGTGCAGATCGCCTCGATCGGGACGCAGCTCACGGAGGCCTTCGCCGGGCTCGATCGCATCCGCGAGATCCAGAGCGTCGCGCGCGAGGACGAGGGCGACAGCGAGCGCGAACCCTGCCCCGCGCTGCGCGGCGAGATCGTGTTCGAGGGCGTGAGCTTCGCCTACGACGTAGATCAAGGGAACGGCCTGAACAAGCTCGTGCTGCAAGACGTCTCGTTCCGAGCGCCAGCCGGCACGACCACGGCCCTGGTCGGCTCGAGCGGCTCGGGCAAGAGCACGCTCGTCAGTCTCGTGCTGGCCTTCAACCGCCCGGGCTCCGGGCGCATCACCGTGGACGGCCGCGACCTCGAGCGCCTGCGTCTGGCCGACTACCGCAGGCACCTCGGCGTCGTCCTGCAGGACAACTTCCTGTTCGACGGCACGATCGCGGAGAACGTGGGCTTCTCGCGCCCGGGCGCGACGCGCGCCGAGATCGAGGCCGCCTGCCGCACCGCGCACTGCGACGAGTTCGTGCAGCGCTTCGCGCACGGCTACGACACCGTCGTCGGCGAGCGCGGTATCAAGCTCTCCGGCGGCCAGCGCCAGCGCGTGGCCATCGCCCGCGCCCTGCTCGCGCACCCGCGCATCCTGATCCTCGACGAGGCGACCTCCAGCCTCGACAGCGAGAGCGAGGCCATGATCCAAGACGCGCTCCTGGAGCTGCGCAAGAGTCGCACGACCTTCGTCATCGCCCACCGCCTCTCGACCATCCGCTCGGCCGACCAGATCCTGGTGCTCGAGGCCGGCCGCATCGTCGAGCGCGGCACGCACGCCGAGCTGCTCGCCCGCGGCGGCCGTTACCGCGAGCTCCACGACCGCCAGTACGACTTCGAGAGCGAGCGCTTCGTCAACCCCGGGGAAGAACTCGCCCAGACCTGAGCGGGGTTACACGGCATGCGCGAGGAAAACGAACGACTGGAACGCAACCTGGGCGAGCAGCCCATCGCGCGTCTGCTCGCGACCCTGAGCCTGAGTGCACACGACCTGGTGGCCGCCTCGAGCGCGCAGCTCACGCACAAGATGGTGCGTCGCGCCTGCAAGGGCCGGCGCCTCACCTCGCAGGTGCAGCTCAAGCTCCTGAACGCGCTGAACGCGCACACCGCGGGGAGCTACGTGCTCGGGGACCTGTTCGACTATTAGGGCTCGTCAGAGAATGAGCGAGCGTTTTCGGCGAGCCATCGTCGCCGATTGCTAGGCGCGCCGACGCCAGCGGCGACGAGGGCCGGCGCAATCGCTCACTTGTTCTCTGACGAGCCCTTGGGAGACTCGGCCCGGTCTCGTCCGTCGGTGTCGGTCCCTACCTGCCAGGGCGAGCGTGACGAGCTCGTGGAAGCCTCGGCCGCGCTGACGCGGGCGCACGAAAACGTCCACTGCGAGCGGGTGGCCAGCCGGAACGCCCAGGACCTGGAGGCGGTGCCTACGCGGTGCAGCGTAGGAGCCGCGTCCAGGTGGGCACCTCATTGGCTCTTCGGAATCGCCTTTCGGATCGCTTTCGTCCGCGCATCGAGCTCGAGCGCAAGCCTCTTCTTGAGGTTCGGCGCTTCGAGGAGTTCGGGCCTCGCGTTGAAACTCCTCAGCACAGCGGCAGGATCCTCGGCTCTCACCGCCTGGACAAGAACACTCGAGGCCACGATTGCTTCGGGGCTCGCATCCGGCCTTGTCGACTGGGGATTCTGTACGTCACTCACGACCTTCTCCGCCTCGGGCCCGAACTCCGCAGCCTTCAAGCCCGCGAGCTCGTTCCCCATGGCGGAAGCTTCGACTGCGAGTCCTTGAACCTTCTCTTTTGCTCCTCCAGCTTGACAAGCAGCGATGATTGACGTGACGAGACTGATGAGCGCGAGCACGATCGGGGTCAGTGTCCTGATGTATTCGAGACGGACCTTGTCCTTGTTTGCGGGCATGGTTGCATCCTCCTCGTTCTCCAGGTCGAAGCAGGTTGCTCCGACCGCAACACCCTATCACGATCACGATTCGGCGCTATCTCCGCGCGGCCTCGAGCGCCTGGCGGCATTGCAGCTCGAGCGCCGGGACTCCCTGCGCCGTGCGATCGGGTTCCTGGACCTCGGCGTAGTGCTCGAGGGCCTGCGCGGGGTTACCGGAGCTGCGGTAGCACTCGCCCAGCACGAAGTGCAGGCCGTTGTGCTGCTCGGGGCCGCGCGCGGGCAGCAGCCGGGTGAGGAGTCGGATCGCCGCAGGATGGTCGCCGGCCCGGTAGTACGAGAGGCCGCCGTACTGGCACGCCTCGCGGTGGTGCTCGTCGATGGCGAGGATGCGCGCGGACAGCACGACGGCCGGAGCCCACTCGCCGCCGAGGTGTCGCAGGCGCATCAGGTTCTCGAGGCTCTCGAGGTGGCGCGGGTCGAGCGCGAGCGCCTTCTCGTAGTGCGTGATGGCCAGGCCGGAGTCGTCGCGCAGCGCCGCCAGGAGGCCGAGGCCGAACTCGCCTTCCGGGCGCTCGGGAGCGCGCTCGCGCAGGCGTTCGAACGCGCGTCGCGAATACTCGACGTACACGGCGCGCTGCGGGTCGTCGGGTTTCGCCGCGGCTTCGCGCCAGGCCTCGCGGCCCAGCCAGCTCAGCGCGTCGCCATTCGCCGGGTTCACGCTCAGCACTTCCTCGAGCAGCACGAAAGCGCCCAGGGGATCGCGCGCGGGCCCGGAGACGAGCAGCGACTTCGCGCGCGCGAGCTTCTCGGCGGCGCCGAGCATGTCCTTCGGGTCGGGCAAGTCCTCACCCGGACGCGCCAGCCCGCCGCCGGCGGTGTACCCGAGGGCGCTCAGGGCCCGGTCGTGCCCTGGATCGACGTGGACGGCGTCGATGCCGGCCGCTCCAGACACGTGGACGTCGAGGTCCAGGTAGCGCTGCAGGGCCAGGCGCATGTCCTCGGCACGCCGCGGTTCCGCGGCCACGAGGTTGGTCTCCTCGCCGGGATCCGAGCCCAGGTCGTAGAGCTCCGGACGCGGCGCGTGCACGTACTTCCAGCGCTCGCGCACCAGGCCGTACACCGGGCTCCAGCCGTACTCCTCGTAGCCGAGGCGTGCTTCGACGAAGACCTCGCGCTCGCGTTCGTCCTCGCCGCCACCGTCGCCGCCGCCGCCGCCGCGCATCAGGGACCGTCCGTC
>JABFRZ010000076.1 GCA_013140785.1 Planctomycetota bacterium
GGCGGCCGCACGGTCGGCGCCGGCGTCGTCACGAAGATCATCGAGTAGCCGCGCCGTAGTCCGGGCGGACGGGGCGGCGCGCGGACGGCGCTCTCGCCCCCACCATGAAGATCAAGGAACGCTACGTGTACCTGGTGTGCACCGAGTGCTCGAACCGGAACTACACCACTCACAAGCGCCAGAAGTCGACCAAGAAGCTCGAGAAGAGCAAGTACTGCCGGTTCTGCCGCAAGCACTTGCTGCACAAGGAGAAGAAGCTCTGATGACGCGTCGGAGCGAAGTCTCGCCCCGAACGACGCCGGAGCCTCGCCCAGTGGCAGGCACATGACGATCACGCCCGAAAAGAAGGAGCAAGGGAAGATGGAGAGCGCGCCGCTCTCGCCGCCTGCGCTGGAGCCCGAGGCTCCGCGCGGGTTGTTCGCTCCCTACAAAGAGGACCAGGGTCGGCACGTCCGCATGACGGCGTTCTGGTCACTTGTGTTCTTCATCGGGTTCGGTTGCCGCTTCCTGCACGACCTCTTGATCCAGTGGCCTTCGCTGCGCGAGTCCCTGGGCGGGGTGCGGCTGCCCGTGGTTGGCGTGAACCTGTCGCCGGCCTTCCTCGTCACGGCCCTGATCTTCAGCGCGGGAGTGCTGTTCGTGCACGGCTGGCTGCGTCGGCCCAAGATCGCCGACCTCCTGATCGAGACCGAGGCCGAGCTTTTGAAGGTCTCTTGGCCCAAGGGCCGGGAGGTGTGGAACGCTTCCATGGTGGTGCTCGTCAGCGTTGTGCTCCTGGGGCTGTACCTGGCCGGGGTCGACGTCTTCCTGTTTCGTCTGATGCGCAGCCTGATCCTGGGGAACTCCTGATGGCCTACAAGTGGTACTTCGTGCGCTGCCAGTCGGGTCGCGAGGATTCGATCCGCAAGCAGCTCGAGACGCGCATCCAGATCAAGGGCCTGCAGGATGTGATCCCGCAGGTGCTCGTGCCCTTCGAGCGCGTGACCGATCTCAAGGGCGGCAAGCGCAAGGTCGTCTCGCGCAAGCTCTATCCCGGTTACCTGATGGTGCAAGCCGACTTCGGCGAGAGCGCCGAGGACCAGCGCATGCTCGAGGCGCGCTCGACCCTGCGCGAGACGCCGGGCTTCGGCGACTTCCTCGGCACGCGCGGCGAACCTTCGGCCCTGACCGAGGCGCAGGTGACTGGCATCCTCTCGCGCATGTCCGACAGCGAAGAGCGCCCCCAGGTGGCGATCTCGCTGCGCAAGAGCGACATGGTCAAGATCAAGTCGGGTGCATTCGACGGCTTCGACGGCACCGTTGACGAGGTCAACCCCGACAAGGGCACGATCAAGGTGATCGTGACCATCTTCGGCCGGCCGACGCCGGTCGAGCTCGAGTACTGGGAAGTGGAGTCCTTGTAGGACTCGCGCGGCACAGCGACAGATAAGCGAGAAGCGTCCCCATGGCGAAAGAAATCACGGCCAAGGTCAAGCTGCAGTGCCCCGCTGGGCAGGCGACGCCGGCGCCCCCGGTCGGTCCCGCCCTCGGCGCCCACGGGGTCAACATCGGCGCATTCGTCAAGGAGTTCAACGACAAGACGCGCGACCAGATGGGGCTGATCATCCCGGTCGAGATCACGGTCTACAAGGACCGCAGCTTCGACTTCATCATGAAGTCGCCGCCGGCTTCGGTGCTCCTGATCAAGGCCGCCAAACTCGAGAAGGGCGGCGGCAACGTCGGCCACGAGGATCCTGTGGGCACGGTCACGAAGGCCCAGGTCCGCGAGATCGCGCAGATGAAATTCAAGGACCTGAACGCGCGCGACCTCGACCACGCCGCGCGCATCATCGAGGGGACCGCGCGCTCCTCCGGCATCCAAGTCGTCGATTGAGCACAGCCATGCGCAAGCGCAGCAAGCGTTACGAAGAAGCGAGCAAGCGGATCGATCACGCCAAGCTCTATCCGGCCCGCGAAGCCCTCGGGCTGTTGAAGGGCCTGCCCGCACCCAAGTTCGACGAGACGGTCGATGTGGTGGTGCGCCTCGGCATCGATCCGAAGAAGACCGACCAGCTCGTGCGCGGCGCTGTGTCGCTGCCCAAAGGTCTCGGCAAGGCGGTGCGCGTGGTGGTCTTCGCCGAAGGCGAAAAGGCCGAGGCGGCCCGCGCGGCGGGCGCCGACGAGGTTGGTTCCGAGGATCTCGCCAAGCGCATCCTCGACGGCTGGCTCGACTTCGACATCGTCATCGCCAGCCCCGACATGATGAAGCACGTCGGCAAGCTCGGCAAAGTGCTCGGGCCCCAAGGCAAGATGCCCAGCCCCAAGTCCGGCACGGTCACGCCCGAGGTGGGTACGGCGGTGCAGGAGTTCAAGGCCGGCAAGGTCGAGTTCCGCACCGACGCCGGCGGCAACGTGCACGCGCCGGTCGGTAAGCGCTCGTTCTCGGTCGACGACCTCGAGCAGAACCTGGTTGCCTTCCTGACGCACCTGACCAGCCTGCGCCCGGCCGCCGTCAAGGGCAACTTCCTGCGCAAGGTGTCGGTCAGCACCACCATGAGCCCCGGTGCCCTGATTGCCTTCGAGGGCTAACTAGGAGACTCCATGCCGAACCAGATCAACGAGATCATTGTGCGCCAGCTGTCCGACGAGTTCGCACGGGCGGAGGGCATGGTGATCGTGTCCCTGAACGGCTTGACGGTCGAGGAGACCGAGAACCTGCGCAACTCGCTGGCCGAACATGGCGTGCGCCTGCGCATGGTGCGCAACCGCCTCGCCAAGCTGGCGCTGGAGAAGCGCGGACTCGTGGTCTCCGACACGCTCTTCCACGGCAGCGTTGCATGCGCGTGGGGCAGTTCCGAGGACGCCATCCGCGTCGCCAAGGTCGTGGCCAAGGCGGCCAAGAGTGCCGACCCCAAGAAGACCTCGAAGCTCGCCTTCCAGGGCGGGTTCTTCGAGGGCAACCTGCTCGATGCGCGCTCGGCCGCGGCCCTGGCCGAGCTGCCGGGCAAGAACGAGCTGCGCGCCATGCTCCTGTGCTTGCTGAGCGGCCCCGCCCGGTCGCTGGCCACACTGATCGCCGCTCCGGGTTCGTCCCTGGCCCGTGTCGTTCAAGCGCGCGCCGACACCGGCGAAGCCGTCACGGCCGATGCCGTCCCGGCGTGAGCCGCTCCAATCAGCCATTCACCGGGGCGCGCCGCGCTCCGGCCAGATCTAGCCCTCAACCGTTCCTCAGATAGTCAGGCAAGAAAGGACCCCATGTCGGAAGCAGTCGCCGAACTCGACAAAGATCTCGAAGAGCTGGCCGCCAAGCTGGACAGTCTCTCGCTCATCAAGGCCTCTCAACTGGTCAAGCACCTGGAGAAGCGTTGGGGAGTGAGTGCCGCCGCGCCGGTCGCCGTCGCCGCCGCGCCGGTCGCTGGCGGTGGAGCCGCGGCCGTCGAGAAGACCTCCTTCTCCGTCATCCTCGAGGCCGCCGGAGACAAGAAGATCCAAGTCATCAAGGAGGTCCGCGCGATCACCGGCCTCGGCCTCAAGGAGGCCAAGGACCTGGTGGACGGCGCTCCGAAGGCCATCAAGGAGGGCGTGACCAAGGAAGAGGCCGCAGACATCAAGGCCAAGGTCGAGGCGGCCGGCGGCAAGGTCAAGGTGGACTAGAGGGCACGCCTCTATTGTCCCGCTTGACCTCGTCGCGGTGCCTCCGTGATTCCGCGCCGCTCCCGGCCCGGCGGAGAGCTCGGTTTCTCCTCGCGGGGGGAGACGGGCTGGTCGTATGTCCGATGCAGCTGACTGCCAAGCTCCCTCAGTCTTGCTTCTAGTGTCGTCCCCGGAGGAGCACACCTCCGGAACCGTCACGAAGCTGCGCTCCCCGCGCTGCTCGCCCGTGTCCCAGCCTGAAGATCCGCACTTCCTCCGTCCCCTCGACCGACGCCGATGACTGTGACGACCCAAGTCCCCAAGAAGTTCGGACGCTACCGGCACGTGATCGAGGTCCCGGACCTGACCGAGATCATGCGCAAGGCCTGGCATGACTTCCTGCTGATGGAGATCCCCCAGGCGAGCCGCCCCGGGCGCGGTTTGGAGGAACTCCTGCGCGAGGTGTTCCCGATCTACTCGTACGACAAGACCATGTGCCTCGAGTACGTGGGCTACGAGCTCGGCCGCCCGCGCTACACGATCGAGGAGTGCCGCAAGCTGCGGCTCACCTTCGGCTACCCCTTCAAAGTGCGTCTGCGCTTGGTCAAGCCCGAGCCGATCGAGGAAGAGGTGTACCTCGGCGAGATCCCCGTGATGATCGGGGGCGGCGAGTTCATCATCAACGGCTCCGAGCGCGTCATCGTCAGCCAGCTCCACCGCTCGCCGGGTGTGGACTTCTCGATGGACACGACCAGCGCGGAGCGCAGGCTCCACAGCTGCTGGATCATCCCCGAGCGCGGCTCGTGGATCGAGCTCAACGTCACCAAGAAGGACATCCTGACGGTGCGCATCGACCAGTCGGGCAAGTTCTCGGCCGTGACGCTCTTGCGTGCCCTGGACGAGAAGCTCTCGAGTGACCAGGACCTGCTGCGGCACTTCTACGCCACCAAGGTCGTCAAGAAGCCGCGCGGCCAGACCGAGAGCGCTTTCGCCAAGTCGATCACCGGCAAGATCGCGGTGGGCGACATCGTGGTGCTCAAGACCGGCGAGGTGCTCGTACCCTCCGGTTCCGCCATCTCCGAGGCCGCCGCGGTGGAAGTTTCAGCGAGTGACCTGGCCGAGGTCGAGATCGTGGAGGCCGAGGCCAGTGAGCTGGACCTCCTGATCATCAACTCGATGCGCGAGGATCCGTGCAAGAGCCACACGGAGGCGCTGCTCAAGATCTACAGCCGCCTGCGACCCGGCAATCCGCCGCAGCTCGAGAAGGCGCGCGAACTCTTCCACGAGAAGTTCTTCGACCCGCAGCGCTACCGCCTCGGCCGCGTCGGCCGTTTCCGCCTCAACCGCAAGTACGGCCAGACCATCCCCGAGGACGTCCAGGTCCTGCAGCCGGCGGACATCGTCAACTCGATCAAGTACCTGATTGGGCTCCGCAACGGGCAGGGCGAGATCGACGACATCGACAACCTCGGCAACCGTCGGGTGCGCACGATCGCCGAGCTGGCGGCCGAGGAGTTCCGCAAGGGGCTGCTGAAGCTGCGCCGCACGGCCCAGGAACGCATGAACCTGGAGAACCCCGAGACGGTCAGTCCGCGCAACCTGATCAATTCCAAGACATTCTCCAGCGCGGTCGAGTACTTCTTCGGCCGGGGCGAGCTCAGCCAAGTCGTCGACCAGACCAACCCGCTCTCGCAGATCACGCACGAGCGGCGCCTCTCGGCCCTCGGCCCAGGCGGCCTCAACCGCAAGCGCGCCGGCTTCGACGTGCGCGACGTGCACCTCTCGCACTATGGGCGTCTGTGCCCGATCGAGACCCCGGAAGGCTCGAACATCGGCCTGATCAGCTCGCTGGCGCTGTACGCAACCCTGGATGCCTACGGCTTCCTGGTCACGCCTTACCGCGTCGTTCGCAAGGGCAAGCTGACGGACGAGGTCGTGCAGCTCCGCGCCGACGAGGAATCCGGCAAGGTCATCACGCCGGCCGACGTCGAGGTCGATCCGGACGGGAGCCTCTCGGGGCCGCGCATCCTGGCTCGCCGCGACGGTGACAACGTCGAGGTGCCGCCCGAGGAGGTCGACTACGTCGACGTGTCGCCCAAGCAGATCGTGGGCGTGTCCGCCGCGCTGGTGCCGTTCCTCGAGCACGACGACGCGAATCGCGCGCTGATGGGATCGAACATGCAGCGCCAGGCCGTGCCGCTGCTCGTGACCGAGCCGCCGCTGGTGGGCACGGGTATGGAAATGGTCGTGGCCAGCAACACCAACCTGGTGATGCGCGCCGAGAAGGCCGGCACCGTCACCTACGTCGATAGCCAGGTGGTGATGATCGACGACGAAGAGTACCGCCTGCACAAGTACCGCGGGCTCAATGAGCGCACCTGTCAGAACCACAAGCCCGTTGTCGTTGAAGGCGACAAGGTCCAAGTGGGCGATCTCCTGGCCGACGGCGCCGCTACCAAGAACGGCGAGCTCGCGCTTGGACGCAACGTGCTCGTGGCCTTCATGCCTTGGGAGGGTCTGAACTACGAGGACGCCATTCTCGTCTCCGAGCGCCTGGTCAAGGACGATGTCTTCACCTCGATCCACATCGAGGAGTACGAAGTCGAGATCCGCGAGACCAAGCTCGGCAAGGAGGAATTCACGCGCGACATCCCCAACGTGGGCGAGAAGGCGCTGGCCAACCTGGACGAGAGCGGCATCGTGCGCATCGGGACCTCGGTCGAGGCCGGGGACATCCTGGTGGGCAAGGTCGCGCCCAAGTCGAAGAGCGAGCTCACGCCCGAGGAGAAGCTGCTGCATGCGATCTTCGGGCGCGCGGGCGTGGACGTGAAAAACGCTTCGCTGACCATGCCGCCAGGTACGCGCGGCGTGGTGATCGACGCGCAGAAGTTCTCGCGCCGCGTCAACCTCACGGACTCCGAGCGGCAGCGCGTGTTGACGCAGATCCGTGACGCGGAAAAGGACTTCCTGCGGGCCTTCAAGGAGCACACCCTGGTCATGCTCACCGAGGTCGAGAAGATCTTGGACGTGCAGGTTCAGGACGACATCACCGGGGGTCGCGTGACGCTCGACGACGCCGCGACCTTCGACGCGATGCGGCGCATCAAGCTCCTGTGCCTGGCCGCGGCCGAGGACAGCACGGAGACCTCCAAGCGCGAGAGGGCTCTCGCCATCGTCAACGAGAACCAGGTGCGCATCGAGCGGCGCGAGAGCGAGAAGAACAAGATCGTCAATCGCCTCTCGCGCGGCGACGAGCTGCCCACTGGGGTGCTCGAGATGGTCAAGGTCTACGTGGCCACCAAACGCGCCATGTCGGTCGGCGACAAGATGGCCGGCCGCCACGGCAACAAGGGCGTCGTCTCGAAGGTAATGCCGACCGAGGACATGCCGTATCTCGACGACGGCACGGTGGTGGACATCGTGCTCAACCCCCTGGGCGTTCCGAGCCGCATGAACGTCGGCCAGATCCTGGAGACGCACCTCGGCCTCGCCGCCCGCGCGCTGGGCTGCCGCTACCACTCTCCGGCGTTCGACGGGGCGCACGAGGCGGACATCGAAGAAGCCCTGCGCCAGGCCAAGATGCCGACCAGCGGCAAGTTCAAGCTCTACGACGGACGCACCGGCCAGGCCTTCGAGCAAGGCGTGACCGTCGGCGTGATGTACATGCTGAAACTGCACCACCTCGTCGACGAGAAGGTGCACGCACGCGCCACTGGCCCCTACAGCTTGATCACCCAGCAGCCGCTGGGCGGCAAGGCGCGCTTCGGGGGCCAGCGCTTCGGCGAGATGGAGGTCTGGGCGCTCGAGGCCTACGGCGCAGCGGCCATCCTGCAGGAGCAGCTCACCGTCAAGTCCGACGACGTAGACGGCCGCACCAAGATCTACGAGTCGATGGTGAAGGGCCTCAACATCCTCGAGCCGGGGACGCCGGTCTCCTTCGAGGTACTGTGCAACGAGATCAAGGGGCTCGGCCTCAATATCGAGCTGCAAAAGAAGGTCGCGCTCTGATGATGGGAATCCGCGCCTTCGCTCCGTCGCTCTCTAGCCTTGCCGCGCACGTTCCCTGGTGCTCCCAGGCGGCGCGGCCCCTCTTCCGAGATCCATTCATCAGGGTCGCGTCTTCGGCGCGCCTTGCCTGTGAGCGCCCTGGGCGCGACCTGAACGTGGCCGAATCGCGGATTCCCATCTAGCCGGGAGACTCACCGATGTCCGAGATGAACGAAACGACCAACCGCGTCAACGACTACGGCAGCGTCAAGATCAGCTTGGCTTCGCCGGAGGACATCCGCTCCTGGTCCTACGGCGAGGTCAAGAAACCGGAGACGATCAACTACCGCACCTACCGTCCGGAGCGCGACGGCCTGTTCTGCGAGCGTATCTTCGGTCCCGAGAAGGACTGGGAGTGTTTCTGCGGCAAGTACAAGGGCATCAAGCACAAGGGCATCGTTTGCGACAAGTGCGGGGTGATGATCACGCACAGCCGCGTGCGCCGCAAACGCATGGGCCACATCAACCTGGCCGCTCCGGTCGCGCACATCTGGTTCTTCAAGGCGATGCCCTCGCGCCTCGGGACCCTGCTCGACATGAAGACCTCGAGCATCGAGCGCGTGGTCTACTTCCAGGACTACGTCGTCATCGATCCGGGCGACACCCCGCTCGAGGAGAAACAGCTCCTGACCGAGGAGGAGTTCCGCCAAGCGCGTACCAAGTACGGCTCGGAGTTCGAGGCTGACATGGGCGCCGAGGCCATCAAGAAGATGCTGCGGCGCCTGGAGCTCCAGAAGCTCTCGCTCGAGCTGCGCGAGGAGCTGCTCTCGACGCGCTCCAAGCAGCGTCAGAAGGACATCATCAAGCGCTTGCGCACGGTCGAGATGCTGCGCGACTCGGGCAACGATCCCTCGTGGATGGTGTACGAGGTTATCCCAGTCATCCCGCCCGACTTGCGCCCATTGGTGTTGCTCGACTCGGGCAACTTTGCGACCAGCGACCTGAACGACCTCTACCGGCGCCTGATCAACCGCAACAACCGCCTCAAGAAGCTGCTCGACCTCAACGCGCCCGAGGTCATCATCCGCAACGAAAAGCGCATGTTGCAGCAGTCGGTGGACGCCCTGTTCGACAACGGGCGTTGCCGTCGGCCGGTGCTGGGCTCGTCGAACCGGCCGCTCAAGTCCTTGACCGACATGATCAAGGGCAAGCAGGGGCGCTTCCGCGAGAACCTGCTGGGCAAGCGCGTCGATTACTCGGCGCGCTCCGTGATCGTGGTCGGGCCCGACTTGCGCCTGCACCAGTGCGGCTTGCCCAAGAAGATCGCGCTCGAGCTGTTCCAGCCGTTCATCATCCGGCGCCTGAAGGAACTCTCGCTGGCCGACACGATCAAGTCGGCGAAGCGCATGCTCGAGCGCCGTGACGAGGAAGTCTGGGACATCCTCGATGAGGTGATCCGCGACCACCCGGTGCTCCTGAATCGCGCGCCCACGCTGCACCGCATGGGCATCCAGGCCTTCGAGCCCGTGCTCATCGAGGGCAACGCGATCCGGCTGCACCCGCTGGTGTGCGGCGGCTTCAACGCCGACTTCGACGGCGACCAGATGGCCGTGCACCTGCCGCTCAGCTACGAGGCCCAGATCGAGGCCTCGACCCTGATGCTGGCGACCAACAACATCTTCTCGCCGGCCAACGGCCAGCCGATCATCACGCCTTCACAGGACATGGTCCTGGGCCTCTACTACCTCACGAAGGACCACGTCGGCGCCTACGAGAAGGAGCAACCGCGTTTCTTCAGCGCGCTGGCGGAGGTCTTCCTGGCCCACGGCCACGGCACCACTCCGACGCACCGCCCGCTGCACCTGCGCATGGAGGCCGGACGGCAGGTCAAGAGCGGCCGCTCCAGCGCGCCGACCGAGATCGACGCCCAGGGCAAGCTCGAACTCGGCGGCAAGAAGGAGTACCCGCTCACGACCGTGGGGCGCGTGATCTTCAACGACATCCTTCCGGCCGGGATGCCGTACTACAACTACGAGCTCGACAAGAAGGGCATCGCCGCGCTGATCAGCGACTGCCACCGGTTGCTCGGACGCGACGCGACGCTGCGCCTGCTCGACGACCTGAAGGACCTCGGGTTCAAGGCGGCCACGCGCGCGGGTCTTTCGTTCTCCAAGGACGACATGCGCGTTCCCGACTCGAAGGAGAAGATCATCGATCGCACCCAGAAGGAGATCGAGAAGGTCGAGAAGGCCTTCGGCAAGGGCATCATCACCGAGGGCGAGCGCTACTTGAAGATCATCGACATGTGGACGCACGCGCGCGAGCAGCTCGGCAACGACCTGATCAAAGTGCTGCGCGAGGACGTGCGCGAGGGCGATCCGTACGTCAACCCGATCTACTGCATGGTGGCTTCGGGTGCGCGCGGTTCCATCGACCAGATCCGCCAATTGGCCGGGATGCGCGGCCTGATGGCCAAGCCCTCGGGCGAGATCATCGAGACGCCCATCAAGGCCAACTTCCGCGAGGGCCTGCGCGTGCTCGAGTACTTCAGCTCGACGCACGGCGCGCGCAAGGGTCTGGCCGACACGGCCCTCAAGACCGCCGACGCCGGCTACCTGACGCGCAAGCTGACCGACGTTGCTCAGAACGTAGTCGTCAGCCTGGACGACTGCGGCTCGCCCAACGGTGTCTACAAGGCCTCGGTCTACAAGGGCGAGAAGATCGTGCTGACCCTGGCCCAGGCCGTGCGCGGGCGCGTGGCGCGCGACACGATCATGGACGTCGTTTCCGACGAGGTCATCGTGCGCGAGAACGAGGTCATCACCGAGGAGGCGGCGCAGCGGGTCGAAGCCCTCGGCTACGAGAAGCTGCGCGTGCGCAGCCCCCTGACTTGCGAGGCGGGTCTGGGAGTGTGCGCGCGCTGCTACGGCATGGACCTGTCGCGCGGCACGCTGGCCGAGCGCGGTCTGGCAGTCGGCATCATCGGCGCGCAGTCGATCGGCGAGCCGGGCACGCAGCTCACGATGCGCACGTTCCACATCGGCGGCACGGCCAGCCGGGCGGTCGAGGAATCAGAGGTGCGCGCCAAGCGTGAGGGCCTCGTGCGCTTCAACAACGTGCGCTCGGTCGTCAACCGTGAAGGCGAGACCGTGGTCCTGAACCGCAACGGCGAGATCCTGCTGGTGGACGAGCGCGGGCGCGA
This sequence comes from Planctomycetota bacterium, assembly GCA_013140785.1. Lineage (GTDB taxonomy): Bacteria > Planctomycetota > UBA1135 > UBA1135 > JABFRZ01. The sequence goes on from JABFRZ010000076.1 coordinate 10,802, forward strand.
GCTCGACCGCTATGCCGCGCCCATGGGCGGCGTGCTCAAGGTCAAGGACGGCCAGACCGTCAAGATGCGCGACAGCCTGTGCACCTGGGACCCGCACCACGTGCCGATCCTGGGCGAGTTCGACGGCAAGGTGCGCTTCGAGGACCTGATCGAGGGCAAGACCCTCAAGAACGAGCGCGACTCGCGCGGCGGCCTGCGCAAGCTGGTCATCGAGCACAAGGGCGACCTGCACCCGCAGTTGATCCTCGAGGACGCCGGTGGCCAGGCCCTGGCGCTCTACCCGATCCCCGAGCGCGCCTACATCGAGGTCGAGGACGGCCAGAGCATCAAGCCCGGCGACATGCTGGCGAAGTCGCCGCGCGAGATCGGCGGCACGCAGGACATCACCGGCGGCCTGCCGCGCGTCACCGAGCTCTTCGAGGCGCGCAAGCCCAAGGACCCCTCGGTGATCTCGGAGATCGACGGCTTCGTCGAGCTGGGCGAGAAGAAGCGCGGCAAGCGCACCATCATCGTGCGCGCGCTCGGCCCGAAGGGCGAAGTCATCGAGGAGCAGGAGCACGCCGTGCCGCAGGGCAAGCACCTGCGCGTGCACAAGGGCGACGAAGTCCGCGCTGGCGATCCGCTCGTGGACGGCCCGCTCGTGCCGCACGACATCCTGCGCATCAAGGGCGAGGAGGCGGTGCAGGACTATCTCCTGCGCGAGATCCAGAACGTCTATCGTTCGCAGGGGGTCACCATCGACGACAAGCACGTCGAGATCATCCTGGGGCAGATGATGCGCAAGGTGCAGGTGGTCGATCCGGGCGACAGCGAGTTCCTGCCGGGCGCCGTGGTGGACAAGTTCCGCTTCCGCCGCGAGAACGAGCGCCTGCGCAAGGACCGCAAGAAGCCGGCGACCGGTCAGACGTTGCTGCTCGGCGTGACCAAGGCTTCACTCTCGTCCGAGTCCTTCATCTCGGCCGCCAGCTTCCAAGAGACGACCAAGGTCTTGACCGAGGCCGCCATCGCCGGCCGCAAGGACAATCTGGTGGGGCTCAAGGAGAACGTGATCCTCGGGCACATGGTCCCGACAGGCACGGGCTTCCGCGACCACTACCGCACGCGCGTCAAGAAGAACATCGACTTCGGCGAGATCGGCAAGGGCAGCAGCCTGAGCGTGGCCGCGATGGACGCGCAGATGGAAGCCCTGATCAGCGGGGAGATGGATCCCTTGGTTTCGCGCGAGGCTTCCGGCCTGCTCGCACGCACCGGCACCGAGTCGGGCAAGGACCTCGGCGTCCCGCGCCCGCGCGACCTCGGCCGCGAGGCGGTCGAGGGCGAGATCGTCCCGGCGGAACGGCCCGAGGCGGACGAAGCTCCGCCGGTCGATCCCTTCGATGCAGCCATGGGCTCCGGCACCCTCAGCGAGGAATAGCCGCCCCTTCCTCCGGGAGGCCGGCTTGACGGCTGGCCGCCCGGGCATAGAATCCCAGCCCCTTTTCTCCACCGAATGCCCACCATCAATCAGCTCGTGCGCAAAGGGCGCTCGCCCCGACGCAGGCGCTCGAAGTCGCCCGTGCTCGAGGCCTGCCCGCAGAAGCGCGGCGTGTGCCTCCAGGTCAAGACCCAGACCCCCAAGAAGCCGAACTCGGCCCTGCGCAAGGTCGCGCGCGTGCGACTCTCGAACGGCAAGGAGATCACCGCCTACATTCCCGGCGAGGGTCACAACCTGCAAGAGCACTCGATCGTGCTCATCCGCGGCGGCCGAGTGCGCGACCTACCGGGCGTTCGCTACCACATCCTGCGCGGGACCCTTGACGCCTCGGGTGTGGACGCGCGCCACAACAGTCGCTCGAAGTACGGCGCCAAGCGCCCGAAGAAGTAGGCCACGAACATGCCCCGCAACTACACCTCCACGGCTCCGCTGCTGCTGCCGGATCCGAAGTTCAAGTCGATGCTGGCGACGAAGATCATCGACAAGCTGATGCTCAGCGGCAAGAAGACCATCGCGCAGAAGATCTTCTACGAGGCCCTCGACCTGGCCTCGAAGAAGCTGCCCGATGTCCTCGATCAGTCCGAGATCTTCACCAAGGCCGTCGAGAACGCGAAACCCGCGGTCGAGGTGCGCTCGAAGCGCGTCGGCGGAGCCAACTACCAGGTGCCGCGCGAGGTCAAGAAGGCGCGTCAGCAGTCGCTCGCGATTCGGTGGCTGGTGGACAACGCCCGCAAGAAGAAGGGCAAGCGCATGGCCATACGCCTGTCCGAGGAACTCGTGGACGCATTCCAGGGCACCGGCGCCACGGTCGCTTGGAAGGAACAGGTCCACAAGATGGCCGAAGCCAACAAGGCCTACGCGCACTACGCGAGATAGCGCGCGAACCCGCTCGGATCCGCGGCTGGCGGGCGCTGCACAGACTCCTCGCACGAGCGCCGCCATGGAGATCCTGATCCTGCGCGACCCGCGCGAGTCGTCGGCCAAGTGCTCGCTCACGTCGTTGCGCGGCTTGCCCGGCGTGCGTTTCGTCGAGTACGAGCCCACGCGGCGGGTGGACATCGGGGACCGTCTGCTGCTGCATCCCGAAGGCGAGGAGCTCTCGCCCTCTGACCGCGGACGCGATCTCTTCCTGATCGACTGTGCCTGGCGGCGCGTACCGAGCCTGCTGCGCTCGGTCGATGGTGTGTTGCATCCGCGGCGCCTGCCGGTGTTCGCGAGCGCCTATCCGCGCAAGAGCAAGCTCTTTGCCGATCCCGCCGCGGGCCTGGCCTCGGTCGAGGCCCTCTACGTAGCCATGCTGCTGCTCGGTTGCCCGCGCCCTGAGCTCCTGCAGCACTACCGCTGGCGGGCCGAGTTCCTGGCCGCCAACCGCACCCTGTTGGAGCCGCTGGTCCCGCGCTGAGCTCCGTTGGCGGGAGCGCCCGAGCTGCGCTGAGCGCCCTCGCCCAGGGCCCTGGCATCCCTTATCTATTGGGCCATGACGGCGGCCCCCACTCTGCTCGAGAGGATGCGCTCGGAAACGGTAGTCTTGCCCGCGTCGATGT
>JABFRZ010000517.1 GCA_013140785.1 Planctomycetota bacterium
ACCTTCTGGTGCCAGCAGTGCATGCCGCTCGCGGGGTCGGGCTGGACGGGGAAGGTCAGGTTCTGGTTGACGCCGGCTTCGTGCCACCAGATGCGTTCGGTGTCGGGGTCGGTGCTCTTGAAGGGGCCGACGGGGACTTTGTGGCGGAAGAGGAACGTGGAGCCATCGCGGATGAGATCTACCTGCGCGCTCGCCTGTTGTTGTCCGCCGATCGAGCGGAACAGGCGCCAGCGGCCGACGTGGTGCGAGCAGCCGACGATGCCGGGGTGGATGCCCTCGGTCTCCCACACACGCACGACGAAGTAGCCGATGCGAGTCGTGACGCGCGCGAGCTTGCCGTTCTCGAGTTGGAGCGCGGCGAGGTCGCTCGGGTGGACCCACAGCGGGTTCGTGTGGCTGATTTCCTGCAGCCACTTCGCGTTGCCGGAGCGCGTGTGGATCAGGGTCGGCAGGCGGAAGGTCGGGAGCAACACGCGCTCGGTCTTCGTGAGGTCGATCTGGCTCCAGTGCACCTGCGAACGGATGTAGCCCGGGGTCGCGTCGCCCTCGAAGCCCCACTCGCGCATCGTCGGTGAATAGAACTCGAGCTTCTTGCTCACCGTCTTGAAGCCCTCGCGCTTGGTGCCGTCCTCGAGCAGGACTCCTCCTGAAGCGCCGTCCTTCTTCTCGGTCTCGTAGCGCTTCTGGCCGGCATAGGGCACGTCGAAGGCGCCGTACTTGCGCATGTAGCCGAGCGGGGTGAGCTTCTCCTTCTTCGCCGCCTCGGGCAGACCCGGCACGGCGTGCTCGAAGATGTCGCCGAAGTACTCGTCCATCGACACCGGCGTACCTGGCTTCGTCTTCGACTCGAACCACTTGCGGATGCCGAGCGCGCCGTCGGGGTCGATCTTCCATGTGAGCGCGACCCAGAACTCGGCCTCTTCCCAGACCTCGCCTGGATTCGCGTCCTTCGTGAGCGCGACCTTCTCGCCGCTCCGCTCCTTGAACTCGCGCAACACCGGCTGGCGGAAGCCGATCCAGGTACCGGCGTGCGTCTCCTGGCTCATCAGGTCGTGACGTTCGGGTCCGAGGCCCGTTGGCAGCACATAGTCCGCCCACTGCGCCGTCTCGGACCAGATCGGCGTGAGCGCGACGTGGCAGCCGATCCTGTGCTCGTCCTCGAGCATCTCGATCCACGAGCAGCCGTCCGGGTTCGTCCACACCGGGTTGTAGACGCGCGTGAAGTAGGCCTCGATGCGGAGGTCCTTCTCGCGCAGGAGGTGCGGCATCAGGAAGCTCATCTCGTAGTGAGCGAGCGGCCACTCGCGCGGGAACAGGCGCTCGTTCCAGCCCTTCTGCGGCGGCGGGTTTTCGCTCGGCTTGGGCGTGAACTTGTCCCACGTGTTCGGGTTGACGCCGCCGGGCGTGCCGAGCGAGCCCGTGAGCACGTGCAGCAGCATCAGCGCACGCGCCACCTGCCAGCCGCCGAGGTTGCCGCTCGCCGTGTTGCGCCACAGGTGGCTCGAGAACTGCGTGCCGGCGCGCGCGATCTCGTCGGCGAGCTTGATGACGGTGTCGGCGGGGACCTTGCACTCCGCGCTCACGAACTCCAGCGTGAACTGCGCGTAGTCCTCTTTCAGGCGTTCGATGAAGCGCTCGAAGGTCTTCGGCTTCGCGCCGTCGTTCGCCTCGAGGTACTCCTTCCAGTTCACCCAGCGGCGCACGAACTCCTGGTTCACCACGCCGCGCGCGAGCAGCTCCGAAGCCACGCCGAGCAGCATCGCCGCCTCGGTCCCCGGCCAGGGCGCGATCCACAGGTGCGCGAGGCTCGCCGTGTTGCTGAGGCGCGTGTCCACGACCGCCAGCCGCGCGCCGTTCTCCTTCGCCTCCATGATCCGCTGCGCGTGCGGATTGAAGTAGTGCCCGGTCTCGAGGTGGCTCGAGAGCAGCAGCATGAACTTCGTCTCTGAGTAATCCGGCGACGGCCGGTCCGCGCCCATCCACAGCGTGTACCCGAGCCGCGCCGACGCGCTGCACACGTTCGTGTGGCTGTTGTGTCCGTCCACGCCCCACGCCTGCAGCATGCGCAGCACGAAGTGGTCCTCGCCCGGCCGGCCGACGTGGTACATGACCTCCTCGTTGCGCTGCTCGAGGATCGCTTTGCGGATGCGCCCGCCGATGTCGGTGAGCGCTTCCTCCCAGCTCACCTCGACGAACTCGCCCGAGCCGCGCTTCCCCTGCCGTTTCAAGGGTTTCAGGATGCGCTCGGTGTCGTTCACCTGGTTGATCGTCGCCGGCCCCTTCGCGCAGGTTCGTCCGCGCGAGCCGGGGTGCACCGGGTTGCCCTCGAACTTCGTGATCGAGCTCGTCTCCTTGTCCACGTACGCCACGAGCCCGCAGGCCGACTCGCAGTTGAAGCAAATCGTCGGAATCAGCGCGTAGTGCTTCTCGACCCGCTCGGGCCACGCGGCGGCGTCGAGCTCGGTCCAGTCGTCCCACCGCTCGGGCGGCGGTGCAACGGCGAGCTCCCAGGGCGAGGTGCGCTGCTTCGGGCCGGATTCGAGGCTCATGCGGCCGGGGATCGTACTCACCGGACGCGGTCGGCACCGCACGCCTCCCGCAACCCCGAGTCCTCCGCGCCGGTCCTTCGCCCGGCATGGACTGCGGTCGAAATCCAGCCCGGCGCCGCCGGGAGCCCGAGCGCGGAGTGCTCCGCCAGATCCTCCTCTCCCACCTCCAGACCTTTCTCGCGCGCGCGGAGGAGCGAGCCGGGCCAGGGTTACCTCATTTCGTGCGCCGCGAGCTCTACCGCTTTCTCGACTGCGGGATCCTGCGGCCGCCGTGGTCCCGGCAGGGGACTTCGTCGCCCTAGCCTGCGAATCCGACCCCCGGAGGTTCGAGCGCCGCTCCAGCGAGCGCAGGGCCGAGACGATGTACGGCTCCAGCCTTCGTCATGCTCCGTCGTTTCCTCTCCTGGCTCCGCCTGTTCTCGGCGTGCTCCTCGTGCTCGTCTTTCCGGTCGTGGCCCTGGTGTCCGTGGACGCCGTCGCGGGCGAAGGCACGGTCGACCGTCTCGGCTCGAGCCTGTGGTGGCTCGTGGTCCTGTCGTTCGTCGTGGGCCTCTACTGCGTCCTGCGACTCTTCAACCATAGCAAGGACCACAATCTCTTCGGAGAGGAACGTCCCGAGGTCCACGTGCGCAGGCTGCGCGAGCTCGGGATGCTCGTGGAGAGCGAGTGCCGCGTGCGGCGCGCGTTCGCGGTGGAATCGGACAACGAAGGCTCGCAGTACGTGTGCGAGCTCGACGACGGCTCGTGCTTGCTCCTGCGCGGGCAGTTCCTGTGGGATTACGAGCACTCCTGGACGCGGCGCGGCCGTCGCTTCCCGAACACGCGCTTCGTCCTCCAGGAGGCCGCCCGGCCCCGGTACGTCGTCGGCCTCGTCTGCCTGGGCGAGCCGTTCGAGCCGGAGCTCGTGGCGCCGGGCTTCACGGGCGACGAATCCATCGACCAGGAACTCTTCGTCGGCGAGGTCACGCGCAGCGCTCGGCCCTACGAGGAGCTCCGGCACCAGCTGCTCCACGAGCGCCCGCTCCGCTCCTCCGAGCCCTGATCTACGCCGACCGTGGAAACCTAGGCGCGCGGAACCGCTCAATCCGCTCGCGCCATGAGCCCGCGAATTTGCGCGAGGGCGTGCACTCCCCACGCCAGCAGGGCGAGCGAGAGGCCGCCGAGCCCGAGCGTGAAGAACCAGTTCATCGCCGGCGGTTGGACGACGCTGAGCGCAGGGTCCGCCGGATCGTACAGGATCCGGATCGAGGCGCCGAGGCGCTGCACACGTTCGTGTGGCTGTTGTGTCCGTCCACGCCCCAGGCCTGCAGCATGCGCAGCACGAAGTGGTCCTCGCCCGGCCGGCCGACGTGGTACATGACCTCCTCGTTGCGCTTCTCGAGGATCGCTTCGCGGACAGCGCGCAGGTTGCTCACGGAGTTCGCGGACCAGCCGAGAAGACCGAGGACCGAGCTCATGGCGACAGAAGAGCCCTCGTCACGGAGAGGTCGTGCCTTGCGTTGATCGTGGACCCGGGAATGGGAGGAAGCCCGAGCAGTTGCAACGCGAGGTTCCCCGCATCCCCGTTCCTGATCGGCTGGAGCGGCCGGGACATGGGAGGGATGGTTCGACCCGGGTCGGCGCGGGTGGTGGTATTCAGGGCGTAGAGGTCGGCGCCGGGGGTGACGGTGACTCCCCAGACGTAGAAAGGGATGATGCCGCTCTCGTAGAGGCCCACGTCCGGCAGCAGGATGTGCCCGTCGGTGCCCAGATCGCCGGCGTGGTCGGCGGTGACGATCAGGACAGTCGAGTCGCGCAGCGGCGAGGATTCCACCAATGCCATCAGCGCGCCTACGGCCCGGTCCACGGCGCGCACCGCTTCGAGGTAGTCGCTACCTGGAGACAGGTCCCAGCCAGAGTCGTGCCCCGTGGAATCCGGCTCCCGCAGGTGCAGGAACGCGCACGTGACGGGCGAGGCTCCGAAGTCCTCGAGGAAGGTCTGAACCAGGGCGTTCACGTCGCCCTCGATCAACACGGCATCGAGCTTGTTGTGTCCGTTGTCGATGCCGGTCGGATCCTCTGCGCCGAAGCGTCCCCAACTGCGCGCCAAGAGCTCGAACTTGTCCTTGCTGGCGTACAGGGCCGTGGAGAAGCCCGAGTCGTGGACGACATCGAACACGCTGGGGACGTACTCGCCCTTCAGGATGTGGATCGTGCTGGGGCTGCCGGGGTCCGTGTTCAAGATCCAGCCGTGGCCCTCGGAACCGAAGACAGGCCGGCTGGTCAGTTGCGAGGTGTGGTCCGGTAGCGTGCTGGCAAGCTTGGGATCGGTGCGCGCGTTGGCGGTCGAGGCCCCCTCGCTGCGCAGCCGGAAGAAGTGGGGAGCCTGCTCGGGCCCGAGGACATCGAATGCGTCGGGCCGCAGTCCATCCACGCTGACGAGGATGACGTGCAAGACCGGGCCGGGGAGCTCCAGTGGCGGAGTCGGCTGCAGCGGTGGGGAGAAGCAGCCGGCCAACACAGACAGCAGTGCGAGCGAAGACAATTCGTTCCGGTTCATGGGTCCTCCTGTTGCGAAGCGGACGTAGCCGGAGCTGCACGGGGCAGTTCTCCGGCCCTCACGGGTCTCGGCCGTCCCTTCTTCTCTTCGACCGCGAGCGGCGCGTCGAGCGAGACTGGTCGACGCTGGCACGAAGGTCGAACCCGGGACTCCCGAGCGCGACCGACGAATTGTCCTTCACTGCAAGGCGGGAGAAAGAACCACGGGTGCAAAAGGAAAGCGGGTGTTGCCATCGGAGCTTTCGTGCTCGCTGCCTGTTTCGACGGCCGTTCAGGTGGCGGACCCGCCCGGGGATCACTCCACGAGGTCGTCTCGGGCGCGCTCCATGGCGGACAAAGCCTGGTCAATGCGAGCCTTGATGGGCTCGTGCTTGGCCGCGAGCGCGTCGCGCACCAGCTCCCGGGCGCGGCGCAGTTCCTGGGCACTCCGCGGATGCAGAAGCGCGCCTTCGAGAACGGTGATCGCGTCGCCCAGCTCCTGTTCCACCTGCCCGAGCAGGCGTCGCCCCGTCGGCCTCGCGCTCTCCCGAGCGAGTCGAGCCATGTCCGTGGCCGAGCGCAGGTTCTCCAGGACGTTGACGACGCGCAGGAGGTGGGCCACGGCCGTGACCTCGCTCGAGTCGAGCCGGATCCCGACGCCCCCGCTGTCGAGTGCCGCGAGCAGGCCCCCGCCAGCGGACTCGTTGAAGGCGCGGTCGTTGTAGAACGCTACCGCGGCCTCGAGGGTGTCGACCGCGTTGTTGTGGAAGAAGGGCGGCGTGTCCGCGGCCTCGACCAGCGGCGGCGTGTTGAAGTCCTCCTCGCACAGGCCGGGGGGCAGCGCGCCGCCCTCCGGAGTCACGGTCCCGAATCCGCCCAGCGGGGGCTGGCAGAGGTTGCCGTCGTGTGGGACGCGCGCGAAGCCACCGTCGCGGGGGACGAGGGGATCCAGGATCTTGCCCGGGAGCGCGGCGAGGTTGTTGACGCCGGTCCCGAAGTTGGCGTTGCCCTCGACCGCGACACCCAGCACGCCACTGAAGAACTCCGCGTCGATGTTCGCGCCCGCATTCGAGTGGCACAGCGTGCACTTTCCGGCCGGCAGCGTGCCGCCGGCGGTGTCCACACGGAGGAAGATCTCACGGCCGCGGGCCACGATCGGGCTGCGGAAACGGAGGCTGCTGAGAGCGGGATCTTGATCCCGTCCGAGCGCGAGCTGGAACACCTCCAAGGCGTCCAGCTCGTCGTCGGTCGGCACGCGGAAGTCGCGCCCCGGGACCCGCTCGAGGGAACGCGTGAAGTGTTGCACCACGGCTCCGAGCGCGAAGTCCCGCAGCGATCCGCTGCCGGGAGCCCCGTCGCCGCTCCATCCTGTACGCTCCGCCGGCGGAACGATGCCGAGCGGCGGGTTGAGGGTGTTGTCGAAGGGCACCGTTGGGCCGGCGACCGAGGTGGCAAGAGCGAAGGTGTGTGGAACGGCGCGCAGGACCCCGGCGCGCTCGAAGCCATCCAAGTTCTCCAGGATCAGCCCCCGTTCCCGGAGCAGGGTGGGGTTCTCGAGCTGTGCGAGCTGCGGATCGCGCTCGGCAACGAAGAGCGGGTCGTCGGACGCCAAGGTGGCGATGAAAGTAGGGTCGATGGTCAGGTTGTTGGACGCGGGGTGGCACGTCGTGCAGGTCCGTCCGTTGCCCCCGAAGGTCTCGCGTTCGAAGAGCTCGGCCCCGCGTCGAACGAGCGACTCGAGCTCGAGTTCGACCTCGCCCGCGCTTCGGGCCGAGCGATGAAGTCGTTCGAAAGCCCCTGGTGCACCCAGCAAGAGAACTCTCCCCTGAGGCCGGTCCCCCAGACGTGCGACCACGACGCGGTCTAGCTCGAAGCCCTCCAGCGCCCCGGCGTCCAAGGACAAGTTCCCGCGGGCCCGGCCGTCGATCACGTCGATGCGTCCGGCGTGGAGCATGCGGTCGTTCGGGTCCGGAAGGGTGCTCGCACCCGGTCCGTCCTGGTTGTCGACGAGCCATACACTCACTGCTGGCTCGGAACCGAGCCCGATGACGTCGACCGCGACGCTTCCGGCCGCCGAGTCGACGACGACCGATCCGCAGGCCTCCGTCGGCGCGTCCGAGAAGCCCCGCGCGAAGGACAAGGCCACTTCCAGGGTGGCGTCGCTGCGGGCTGACGACCTGGCAGCCTCCCACTCGCCATAGCGCGCGAGGATGGTCTCCGATCGCACCAGGGAGAGCACGGCCGGGGCCCCGTCGTCGGCCGGCTCGGGCCGGCAAGCGGCCGTCAGTCCCACGAAGATCAGGAACGGAGCGAAGCGTCTCGGTGTCTTCATTTGATCTCTCCTTGTCTAGGCCGCCCCGAGTTCGAAGCGGCCCATGCGCCATCGGTTCTCGGTGCAGAATCCTGAAGGGGCCACCACACGATGGATGGGAGACTCACACCCGGCCCCCACACGTGGCGGCGGGCGTGGTTCGAGTATTGAAATTGGGGGCTTGTCGGACGTGTCGCGCGTGGAGCGCTCCAACCACGCGATCCTGCAGATCGACGTGCCCTGGGCCGAGCCGAACTCGGGCTTCACTGCGCTCATGGAGGCGCTCGTCATCGACTGACTGAATGAGGCCAACACCAGGGCCGTGCTCTTCCACGAGTACTTCCACGCCGAGATCGGCCGCGGCGGCGTCGCCTCGCACCAGACCGGCTGGACGGCGCTGGTGGCGACGCTGCTGGATGGAGTCGTCAGACAATCCAAGGCTGTGTCCGAGGAGCTGGTCGCCGTGGGTGGACGAGTGACCGCCTAGCCGCTCGAGCTCGCGCCGATGGGCCTTCGCTCCAGTTCGGTGGCTCCCTCCGGAGGTTGTCAGGTCGCGCGCGAGGCCGTACCCTCTCCAATGGCTTCTCAGTAAAGGAGGGAGACCACCATGAAGAGGAATCTGTTGCGGATCTTCCGATCTGCCGCCATTGCTGCCATCGCCGTCGTGACATTCTCGGCCTGTGCCGCAGTTCAGGCGAACTCGGGGACCGCCCAGGCCCAAGAGGGCCAAGGGCGACCCAGCTCGCTCTTCGGCATAGTGATTGGCAGTCGCTCGCTCGACGACGACACGGCCTGGGATCAGATCGAGAGTCCGTTCGTCGTAGGCTTCGAGGGTGGAACCGTGGGGGATCCGGTGGGCTTCGAGGTGGGGTTGTCCTTCGCCGGCGACAGCACAACCGTCAGTGGCGTGGACGTGACCAACACCTTCCTCGAGCTTTCGCTGGGAGCGCGTGGGGTGTTCGGGGATGGTCCGTTGTTCCCGTATGTCGGAGGGGGCGTGGCCCTGATAACCGCAGAAGTCGAGGGCGAGTCAGGAGGCTCTTCGGTCTCCGACGACGACGCGAGCGTCGGCCTCTACGGGCACGGTGGCGTTCTCTATCGGCTCGGCGTGAACTTCTTCGTGGGTATCGATGCTCGACTGGTCACCGGAACTTCCCTCGAGATCTTCGGCATCGACTCCGATGCCGACTACACCCAGATCGCGGCCGTGCTGGGCTGGGGGAGTTGAGATGCAGTGAACCAAACCCGGCCGCGGCGTCGGCGCCTGATCACCCTTCTAGTATCCTGACCCGTCATGAGCGAAGTCATCTTCGTCGTCGAGGAAGCCCACGAGGGCGGGTTCAGCGCTCGTGCCCTCGGCGTTTCGATTTTCACCGAAGCGGACACCGTGGCCGAACTTCACGAGAGGGTCCGCGACGCCGTGCGCTGCCACTTCGACGAGAGAGAGATGCCGAAGGTCATCCGGCTCCACTTCGTCCGCGACGACCTGATCTCGGCTTGAAACTCCCTCGGGACCTGTCCGGCCCCGAGCTCGCGCGAGCCCTGCGGGTCTTCGGCTACCAAGTGTCGCGGCAGATCGGCGCGGCGCGACGGCGAGTTCCCAGGGCGAGGGACGCTGCTTCGGGCCGGTGTCTCGATCTGTTCGAGGGGTCATGCGGTCGAGGGTCCTACTCGTCTGCGCGTCCAGGACTCACTCCGGGCTCATCCGGCCCGGGATCCTACTCACCAGGCAGGCCAGGCTCTCGCCCGATGGCGCCGATCCGACAGGCACGCGGCATCCACTGTCCTCGCCCGGCATGAACTGCGAGCGAAGCTCGATCCCCAGAACTCGATGCGCAGGTCAGGGCCGTCTGCGTCGCTTCGCCTTGATCCCCCGAAGGTCTGCGATGCTGGGACCGCGCTCGCGGACCGCCGACCAGACTGCGACGACGGCGACCAAGTCTCGCGCAACCAAGTAGTAGACGTGGTAGCGACTGTTGGCAGGAGGATCCTCCTGGCGCCGCGGATACCTGGGATGGGACAGAGGCGGCCCGTGAGGGGGACGGAGGCGAGCGACTCGAGGGCCAGCGCCAGCTCGTCCAGGAATAGGTCTCGCGCCTGCTTCCTGTTCTCACGCCACCACGTGTCGATGGCCAGGACGTGTCGCTCGGCTTGGGGAGTGAGCGCGACCTTCAACGGCGTCGGCGAGCCCTCAGATCGGCGATCACCTCAGCCGCTGGACGTAGAAGACCCTTCTTGGCTGAACGCACCGACCGGCGGATCTCCGCCTGAAGAGCCTTGCGCTCTTCGGCGGTGAGATCGTCGCCCTCGTCATCCTGCACGAGGTCGAGGACCGTGCCCTCAGGCAGGTCCGTGGGCTCGCTGACGATGAGCCGACCGTTCTTGACTCTGGCTCGGATCGGTCCCATGCCCCGAGTCTATGCGGCGTTCCGATCCTGCACAACTCGCTCGGGCCAGCATGCGTAGAGCTCCCACTGCGACATGCTCGAGTGTCCTCGCTCGCCGCCCGACGATGTCGTTGAGCGCTTCCTCCCAGATCACCTCGACGAACTCGCCCGAGCCGCGCTTCCCCTGCCGCGAGTCCTACTCCTTCCAACCCGCTGCCGGCGCGAACAGCACCTTCTGGCCCGCGGCCAAGTGGCCGCCGCGAACGACGGTGCCGTAGACACCGAGAGGCTGGCTTCATCGAAGATGCCGTGCTCGAGCTGCATCATCTGCACCGGCGCGCCGTGCCGGCGCTCGACGTCCGCCGCCAGCTCCTGGCCGAAGAGCTCGAGCTCGACGCGTGCGAACGTGAGTCGGAAGCTCCTCGTCGCTGCCCGGTCCATGGCGCAAGGGAGAGCGCGCCGAAGCGCTGCACGCGGGATCCTACTCGCCGGAACGCGCCTGGCCGGGCTTCTCCCTAGGTCCCGGGGACGACTCCGAGGCGGATCCGCAGCACTTCGACCGCTCCGGCACGCCGGCGCGTCACTCGCAGCGCGAGCCCGATCCGGCCGCGGCTCTCGATCGAATCCAAGTCCTCGCGCGTGAGCGGACGCCCGCAGAGGTCCAGGAGCTCGTCCCCCACGCGGAGACCCTGGTAGTCCGCCGCGCTCCCGGGCGCGACGCTCCGCACCACCCCTCGGGCTCCGGCGGGATCCGTGGCCAGCTCGTTCTCGGCACCGAGCATGGAGCGCAGGCCGGCGGGCTGGCGGCTCCGCAGCCACAGCAGGGCGTTCTTCCACTCCTTCGAATCGAAGCTGCCGGTGTTGAGGCAACGCCGAAGCCAACGCTCCGCGCTCGCGCGATCCCCGGCGACATCGAAGCGCCAGGCCGCGAGGAAGGACCACGCGCAGACCTCGGACGGAAAGAGCCCTCCGGGAATGTGGGAACTGTCCCCGGTCCGGCAGAACCCCACGAGGCCGCGCTCGACGGCGGAGAGCTCCTCGATCCGCTCGCCGAGGCGCTCCTCGAGCTTCCTCCCCGCCTCGTCCAGGCCGAGCGCGCGCGCGTCAATGCACCACTGCATCATCCGCGCGCGGCCGAGCTGCTGCGGATTCCCCTGCCGAGCGGCGGACTCGAGGGTCGTCGCCGCCGCGTCGAGTTTCCCCGCGGCGAGCTGCGCGTAGCCGAGGCACAGCACGATCTCGGGATTCGGCGACTCGCCTTGTGCCGCCCGCGCGAACAGCTCGGCAGCCAGGTCGAGCTCGCCGGCGTCCCAGGCCAGGACCGCCCGCAGTCCCGTGGCCCAGGCACGCAGCTCGTCAGGCTGGAGCCGCACGAACTCGTCGGCGCTGGACAACGCGGCCGCGTCGTCCCCGCACTGGGCTTCCGAGAGTGCGCGCAGCCACCAGAGGTCCGGCACCTCCGGCGCGAGCTCGGTCGCTCGCCGGAGGTCGCGGAGCGCCGCGGCGTAGTCCGTCAGGGAATTCAGGGCTTGCGCGCGCCCCGAGTAGGCCTCGACCCAGGTTGGCCTCAATTCGATGGCCGCGTCGTAGGCGGCCACGGCGGGGCCAAGGGCGTCCATCTCGCGCAGCAAGTCTCCGCGCTCGCCGTGTAGCGCGGCGATCCCCGGCTCGAGCGCGAGCGCGCGGTCGTAGTCGGCGAGGGCGCGGGCGAACTCCCGCTGGTGATAGAGGCTGAAGCCGCGCTCGTAGAAGGCACCGAAGTCCTGCGGATCGAGCTCGATGGCCCGCGAAGCGTCTTCGACTGCGCCGGCATGGTCGCCAAGCTTGTTCCGGACGAAGGCGCGCGACACGTGCAGCTTCGCCTTCGAGGCATCGGCCGCCAGGCAGCGATCGAGGACCAGGAGGGCCTCGGAGTACCGCTGCTGCTCGACCAGACGAGCGGCACGCTGCGCGAGGGCTGGCACGTCTTCCTGGGCTGCCCGAGGCCCGACGAACGACAGCGAGCCGACGAGCGCGAGCGCGGTCCCACCGAGGATCCTCATGCACTAGAGGATCCGGCCGTAGCCTGCGATCCGTCAAGCGCATGGCACATGGGGCAGGGCCACCAGCCCGCGCGCCGACTCGTCTGCCCATCGTCGTAGCGCTTGACGCGCCAGGTGCGCGTGGCTCGCCGTGTTGCTGCCCGGCGCGCGAGTGGTCAGGCGGGACGTCTTGGGGTACAACGCCCGCGTGAGCCTTCTGCCCGTCCTGCTCCTCGCATCGGCGCAATCCGGGGCCGTCAAGCCGGTCGATTTCTACCGCAGCGTCGTCGCGCGCGCGGCCGAGCGCGCCCACGCGGAAGTGCGCGTCGCGCTGAAGTTCGACGTGGATCACTCGCGCTGGGAGGATCCGTGGGTACTCACGTCGGCTCACTACGAGGTGCGCACCACCCACAGCTACGCGCAGGCGGCCAAGATCTCGCGCGACCTCGAGTTCATGTACGCCGAGTTCGTGAAGCTCCTCGGCGAGGGCCCGGCGCAGTCGGCTCCGCGGCGCGTCTGGGTCTTTCCGACCTTGGCGGCCTACAACGTCTTCGGCAACGAGGTCGGTGCCGAGCACTCCTCCTTGTTGGGCACCTTCTTCGCGAACCAGCACCCCGAGCAGCCGGTCGCGGCGTACCAGAACGGCAACCCGACCCTGCTCGGGATGTGGATCACCCACGGCGCGCTGCACCAGTACCTGGAGCAGAGCTTCGGCCCGCAACGCCTGACCTGGGTGGACGAGGGCCTGGCCGCCTACTTCTCGCTCTTCTTCGACTGGGCCTACGCCGCGCGCGAGCTCGAGCGCATCGAAAGGGGTCCGAGCTGCGTGTCGCTCGAGCGCCTCGTGCGCGAGCCGATCCAGGCCTACGCGAACCTTCCGGACGATCGCTTCATCCAGCTCGGGATGCTCTTCCACTTCCTGCTGAACTTCTGTGAAGCCACGCGCAACGGCGCCACCGGCGACCCCGCCGCCGGCCCGTTCCAGGACTCCTTGCGCGCGGCCGTGCGCGGCAAGGATGTCAGCGAGGACGAGTTCATGCAGTCCCTCGAAGAGGCCGCGGACCTCCTCGAAGAGGACTTCAAGAACTTCGACTTCGCGAAGCAGTGAACGCCGCTGGGGCTCGACCTCCGTGGGGCGCGGATGGCCGGATCGATCTTCACGGACCCATCAGCGCAGCTCGTCGAGCCAGTCCGCGAGGCGCGGGTCCTCGCCGCCGAGCGCTTGGTAGCGCTCGAGGTGGCGCAGCGCCTGCTCCTCGTCGTCGAGGTAGTCCTTGTGCAACAGGCCGAGGTACAGGTGCGCGGCCGCGTTCTCTTCGTCGAAGTCGAGTACGCGCTCGAGCTTGGCCGCGGCCTCCGGGTACATGCCCTGCGTGAACAGCACCACGGCGAGAGCGAGATTCGCGGACGGGTACTCGCCCTCCTCGCGCAGCACGGTTTCGTACTGCGCGCTGGCCTCGGCGAGCTTGCCCTGCTGTTGGTAGAGCGCGCCCAGCAGACAGCGCGCCTCCGGATCGCGCGTGCCCTGCGCGAAGCCGCGCTCGAGGGCGTCGATCGCCGCATCGCGGTCGCCGCCCTCGCGCGCGGCGATGCCGCGCAGGATCCACAGCTTGCCCTCCTGCGGCACCAGCTCGGTGGACTCCCTCAGGAACTCGAGCGCTTCGCCGCTGCGCCCGCGCTCGAGCAAGAGCGCGGCGCGCTGCACGCGCACCGCGGGGAGCAGCGGCTCGAGACGCAGGGCCTCCTCGAGCTGCACGTCGGCCTCGTCGAGCTTCGTCTCCGCGAGATAGGCCTCGGCCAGCGCGAGCAGCGCCGGCACCGGATACGGATCGTT
This sequence comes from Planctomycetota bacterium, assembly GCA_013140785.1. Classification (GTDB taxonomy): domain Bacteria; phylum Planctomycetota; class UBA1135; order UBA1135; genus JABFRZ01. Next base: position 13,620 of record JABFRZ010000517.1, read on the forward strand.
GCGCTTGGCCTCGACCAGCGCCGCGATCGCACCCTCGACGTCGCCTAGCCCGAGGCGCAGGCGTCCGAGGTAGAGCTGGGCCGCGGCGCAGCTCGGGTCCCTGCTCACGGCCTCGCCGAGCAGCGTGCGCGCCGGCTCGAACGCGCCGCGCTGCCACTCGAGCGCGCCGCGCGCCGCCAGCACCGC
>JABFRZ010000481.1 GCA_013140785.1 Planctomycetota bacterium
GCGTGCTCGCGTGCAGCACGCGGTTGAGCTTGGCGAGTGCATGCCCGGCCTTGAGCTCCTTCTCGATGCCCATGCGCAGTCCGATCACGACGTCGCGCGCCATCAGCGCCGCCGGCAGGCCGTGGCCGCTGGCGTCGCCGATCGAGATCCCGAGCGAGCCCTCGCCCAGCGGCAAGTAGTCGAACCAATCGCCGCCGACCTGCTCGGCCGGCTGGCTGCGCGCGGCGATGTCGAAGCCAGGAAACGCCGGCGCCGCGGCCGGCAGCAGGCTGCGCTGGATCTCGGCCGCCTCGCGCATGGCGTTGCCCAGGCGCTCCTCGGCCAGCTTGACCGACAGGATCGAGCACGTCGTGTTGAGCACGAGCTCGGCCGCGCCGCGGTCCCAGCCGGGCTCGAAGCGGAACAGGAACACGAACGGGCGCGCGCCGGCCGCGATCTCGAAGAACGCCAGCGGCTGGGCCGCGTCCTCGCCGTCCGCGATCAGGCGCACGCGTCCGCCGGACTCGGGGTGCGCGTGGAAGGCCGCCAGCGCGAGCGGCGACGAGCCGACGCCCTCGATGCGCCCGACCCGCGCGATGCTCTCGAGCAGCTTCCCGTCTTGCCCCCCGCCGTGCGCGAAGAGCTGCGCGCCCGAGCTCCCGAACTCGCGCGCGTGCGCGTCGAACACCGCGTACAGCGCCTGCTCCAGGAACTCCTGCCCGCGCAGGCGAGCGTGCAGCTCACCGAGCATGCGATCGAGCCGGCGATAGAGGTCCTTGGCGAAGACGAGCGGCATCGAGCGCGCATCCTGTGCAGCCGCCCCCGTGTGGATCAAGGAAAGTCAGCCAAGCGCGAGGTGAATCCTCGCCGGCCGGCATTAATGGTCCCTGGATGGGCGCCGATCGAATGAGCACAAGTCCGCTGCTCGACTCGGCCCTGGCCGAGACAGGCTGGCTGCGCCGGCTGGCGCGCTCGCTCGTGAAGGACGCGCACCGCGCCGAAGATGCGGTGCAGGCGACGCTCGCGACCGCGCTCGAGCGCCGGGAGGGACGCCGTTCGCCGCGCGCGTGGCTGGCGGCGATCCTGCGCAACGAACTGCGACAGGAGCGACGCGCGCGCTGCCGGCGCGCATTCCACGAGCGACGTGCGGTGCGCGTGGGCTCGGCGCCCTCCGCGCACGACGTGAACGAGCGTCTGGAGCTGCAACGGCTCCTGCTCGAAGCGCTGCGCGCGCTCGAGGAGCCCTACCGCTCCGCGCTCGTGGCGCGCTTCTTCGACGGACTGCCGCCGCGCGCGATCGCGCGCCGCGATAACCTGCCGGTCAAGACGGTGAACACGCACCTCGAGCGCGGGCTCGCGAAGCTGCGACGGCGTCTGGACGGGAAGTTCGGCGGCGAGCGCGGGGCCTGGTTGCAGGCGTTCTTGCCTCTTGCGGCGCCCGCGGGCGTGCCTGGATCGGTCCGGCGCCGCGCGGCGACGACTGGCAGGAAGCCGAGCCAGCGACCGAGGACGATGCGGCCTTGGCGCCGGCCGGGCAGCGGGTCGAGCTGCATCCCGGGACCCCGTCGCGCCGCGTGGACCTCGTCGGCCACCGCGGCTTGTGGATCCGTGGACGCCTGCAGGGCGAGGACGGCCGCGCCCTCGCGCAGGTCCAGATCGGCTGCGGGAGAGAGTTGAATCCATGGAACGCGGGCGAGCTCCAGGCGCTCGCGAACGACGAGGGGCGCTTCCGGATCGGCCCGCTCTTTCCCGGGACCTACCAGCTCCGCACCCTCGGCGGCGACGGCGTCTTCGGCTGGCCAAGCGAAGCCACGACCGTCGAGGCCGGTGCATCGAACGTCGTGCTCGTGCTCCCGTCGCGGCACTCGATCGGCGGCCGCGTGGTGGATCGCGAGGGCCGGGCCGTGGACGCGCACGTCCACCTGCTGCGGCAGAACTCGTCCCTCGGTCAAGAGACCTCGCAGCGCGAGCAGGGCGCTTTCTTGTTCATCGCGCTCGAGCCGGACACCTACTCGGTCCAGGCCGAGGCGCCGGACGGACGCGTCGCGGTCCGGAGCATCGTGCTCGCCGAGGGGACGCGCGTCGAGGGCATCGTGCTCACGCTCGAGGAGGGCACGCGCATCGGTGTGCGCCACGACCTCGAGCGCTACGCGCGCTGCGCCATCTGGGCCGGCGACGCGCTCGCCGCCGATTCCAGCGTGCACTACGGCAGGGAGAGCTTCGAGACCGTGCCCGCCGGCCCGCTGCGCATCGAGCTCTACTCCGGCGACGAGATCTTCGCCGTGCGCGAGCTCATAGGCCGCGCGGGTCGGGTCGAGTCGGTCGAGTTCGACCTCGTGCCGGGAGATTGAGCTCGGCCCCGTCTGCATGGTCGTCGTCAGCGTGCCCGTGCAAGGCCGTCAAGTCCGGCAGCGCGACGCGAGGAGACCCGTGGCCTTGGTGAGGTCGATGTCCGCGAGAAACACGCCGGCTTGGCCGTAGGGCTGGTAGCCGAGCAGCGTCCCGTCCGGCCGCACCACGGCCGAGGTCGTCGGCGAGCCGGGGCTCGCGCAGTTCACGCTGGCGACGAAGCACGTGTTCTCGGCCGCGCGACACAGCAGGGCCTTCTCGTGGAACGTGTTCGCGGGATCGGCGAACGTCGTGGGCCGGTACCCGCCCGGCTCGGCCTCGTGGAAGTGGGGGTGGAACACCACCTGCGCGCCGCGGCGGGCGGCCCAGCGGACCGTCTCGGGATAGCGCCACCCCTCGTGACAGATGGCGATGCCGAACGTCAGCGCGCCCGAGTGGAACACGCGCCGCTCGGTGCCCGCCGAATAGGTGCCCTCCTCGGAGGGATCGAGCTGCACCTTGTCCTGGAAGCAGGTGTCCTGGAAGCCAGCGAGCGTTCCGTCGCGCTCGATGACCAGCGCCGTGAGCCGCGTCGCGCCCGCGACGACGCGCTCCGTGCCGAGCACCACCGTGAGCTTCGCCCTCGCCGCCGCGGCGGCCAGCGTGGACCAAGCGCGCTCGAGGAACACGGGATCGGGCGGCGGCACGCCCCTCCCGACCGCTCGGTATCCCGGGACGTACGCCTCGGGAAAGCAAACGATGTCCGCGCGGAGCGCTCCTGCCTGCTCGATCGCGTGCTCGGCCAGCGCGACCGACTCGCCCGGCGTCGGCGGAAACGGGAGGTTGGCGAGCGCGATGCGCACGGTGCTCATGGCGCCGCCAAGAGTAGCCCGCGCGACGCGGGTACCGCGAGCGCGACGCGGCGCTCGAACGAGTGGCCGCTCCCGGCCGCCCCTGGTAGCCTCCTCGGCCCTCGGGGATCCGCCCATGTCCACCAATCGCGTCGAAGTCGTCGAGCGGAACCTCGATTCCTATCTGGAGAGCGCGCGGCCCGCGGCGAAGGAGCTCGCTCCCGACGAACCGCTGCGCTCCGGCTCCGGACTCACGGCGCAGAAGGCCGTCGAGCTGTTCGAGGACATGGTGCTGTCGCGCGCGCTCGACGTCGGCTCGCGCGAGCTCAAGAAGACGAACCAGAGCTTCTACACGATCTCGAGCGCGGGGCACGAGCTGAACGCGCTGCTCGGGGCGCAGCTGCGGCTCACGGATCCGTGCTTCCTGCACTATCGCTCGGGCGGGCTGATGATGGCGCGCGCGCGGCAGCTCCCGGGCTCGACGCCGCTGTTCGACACCTTGCTGTCGTTCTGCGCGTCGAAGGACGATCCGATCTCGCACGGGCGCCACAAGGTGTGGGGCTCGAAGGCGCTGTGGGTGCCGCCGCAGACTTCGACCATCGCCTCGCAGCTCCCCAAAGCCATGGGCTGCGCCTTCGCGTTGCCGCTGGCGCGCAGACTGGGCGTGGAGACGGGCTTGCCAGGCGACGCGCTGGTGTGCTGCTCGTTCGGGGACGCCTCGGCCAACCACGCTACGGCGCTGTCGGGCATCCACGCCTCGCGCTACGCGAAGAAGCGCGGGCAGCCCATGGCGATCCTGTGGGTGTGCGAGGACAACGGCATCGGGATTTCGGTGCCGACGCCGGAGAACTGGATCCGCGAGTCGTTCTCGAGTTTGCCGCAGCTCGCGTACTTCGAGGCCGAGGGCGAGATGGACGAGGTCTGGGACGGGGTCGCGGCCGCGATCGAGCACTGCCGGAGCACGCGCACGCCGACCTTCCTGCACCTCTCCACTGTGCGCCTGTGGGCGCACGCGGGCAGCGACAACGAGCTCACCTACCGTACGCTGGCCGAGATCGAGGCCATCGAGGCCGCGGATCCGCTCTTGCGCGCGGCGCGCCGGCTGGTCGAGACCGGCGCAGCATTGCCGGCGACGCTGCTC
>JABFRZ010000138.1 GCA_013140785.1 Planctomycetota bacterium
CCTCGCGCCGGTCGCGTTGCTCGAGCGCGCCTTGCTGCTGTTGGCCGAGGGCGCTCCGCTCCTCGTGCGTCCGCGCTGATCCGCAAGCGTGCCGCTGAGTCGCCGGGGAACCCGCTCGGCCGGTCCGGGGGGAGACCGCCAGGGGCTTGGTGGCGGGGCGCCGCGCGCGCTACGCTGCGCTGCCGCGCGCCTTGGAGGCCACCATCGAAGACCAGATCCGCACGCTAGCGCTGAAGGACGGGCGCTACTCGCCCGAGGCCTTCCGTTTCTTGTTCGAGTCGCTCCCCGACGCGGTGCGCTTGGCCGGGAAGGAGCAGGCCGAGGGCACCGAGCGCCACGTGACCGGCCAGGAGGTCCTGGCCGGGATGTGCGCCCACGCCACGCAGCTCTTCGGGCCGCTCGCGGCCGCCGTGTGGCGTTCGTGGGGCGTGCGCGAGACGCTCGACTGGGGTCGCATCGTGTTCCTGCTGGTGGACAACGGACTCCTCAACCGCCAGGAGTCCGACACGGTGGACGACTTCGGGGCGGGCTTCGACTTCGAGGAAACCTTCGTGCGCCAGTACCGCGTGCTGCTTCCGGATCCCGTCGGGGGCCGCGAGGAAGGCTAGCCCGTGCTCGAGCGTCTCTCGCGCACGCGCCGGAATCTGGTGCTGCTAGGGCTGGCGTTGCTCGCCTTCTGGTTCTCCTGGACGGTGCGCAACGTCCTGAACCCGCTCCTGTTCGGATACCTCCTGGCGTACATCCTGTTGCCGCTCGTGGCGCGCGTGGAGCAGCGCGGACGTTCGCGGCGCGCGGCGGTCAACCTGATCTTCGCGGGCGGCTTCGTGCTGGCCGCGCTGGTCCTCGCGGGTTCGGTCTGGCAACTGCGCGCGCTAGCGCTGGACCTGCTCACGAGTCATGAGCCCACGGCTTCGGTCAGCGAGGTCGTTCCCCTGCACACGAGCCTGCAGCTCCGCGCGAACGAGTTCACGGCCACGTTGCGCGAGTGGGGCCTCGAGGTGGAGGACTGGCAGGTGCCCGATCTCGCCGGCGCGGTCGAGCAGGCGCGCACCTTCCTGGACCAGCACGGGAGTCAGGCCGGGCGCACGGGATTCTCGCTGGCCGGCAAGGTCCTCACGTTCTTGGGGCGCTTCTTGGGCGGGGTGCTGTCGGTGCTCGGGCTGTTCTTCCTGGTGCCGCTCTATACCTACTACTTCCTGTTCGTGATTGCCGATCTGCACGGCTCGATCCAGCGCTACTTCCCGCGCGGCGAGCGCGCGCGCCTGTCGCGCGTCTTCGAGCGCATCGGCGAGGTGATCTCGAGCTTCTTCCGCGGGCGCCTGGCCGTGGCCTTCGCCAAGGGTCTGTTCCTGGGTGTGGCCCTGACGGTCTTCGGCATGCCCTACGGCTTCCTGTTCGGGATGCTGTCGGGGGTGCTCTCGATCATCCCGTTCGTGGGCGCCTTCACCGGCTTTGCGCTGGCGCTCTTGGTCGGGATCCTCGAGCACGGCGTGATCGGCTCGGCCTGGCGCGCGGGGCTCGTGTTCGGGGTGGGGGAGGTGATCGAGGGCTACGTGCTGGTGCCGAAGATCCTCGGCGATCGTCTGGGGCTGCACCCGCTGGTGGTGTTCTTCGCCCTGCTGTCGGGCGGCTCTGCGCTCGGCATGCTCGGGCTCCTGATCGCGCTGCCGCTGACGGCGACGCTCGTGATCCTGTTCCAGGAGTTCGTTGCGCCGGCGCTCAAGCAGTTCGCGGACGAGTCGAGCTGAGCGGCCTCCCCCTCCTCGCCGCCTGACGGGCGGCGCGGAGCCTCCGGTCGCTCAGAGCCTGAGCAAGAATCGGAACGAGCGCGCGAGGATCGCGCGCCAGACGATCCCTCGAGCCCGAGCAGAATGCCGCGAGCGGCATTTCTGCTCAGCCTCTCAGTTCTCGCGCGGGTCGATCGTCCCGACGATCTCGAGCAGGCGTTCGAACTGCTCGGCCGTCAGGGGCTTGTCGCCGCGGCGGGCCTCGAGGAGCGCGCGCTCGAGCTCCTTCTGGTCGCTCTTGGCGAGGGTCAGGTGGCCATCCGCGCGCGGCTTCGGCAGGTCGAAGACCAGCTGGTAGTCGCTCACGTCGGAGGGCTTCTGCCCGAGCTCTTCCAGGACCACCTCGATGGCCTTCTGCATCTGCACGTCCTCGACGAAATCGCCGGCCGGGAACTCCGCGCCGCGGTCGTCCTGCACGCGCCGGCGCGTCTGGTAGCGCAGAACCCTGCGCACGTCGTCGGGGGACAGCGTGGTGTCGAGCCCCGCGCGCAGCTGCTCGAAGCCCGGATAGAGGTCGGTGCGCTTCTGGTCGTTGACCGAGAGCTGCCCGTAGAGCTCGCGGTTGGCGGCGTAGGTCTCCTCGACGTGCTTCTTGACCAGCGGGAGGATGCGGCGTTGCTCCTGCAGGCGCCAGCCCTCGATCGAGGGTGAGGAGATCACGATGTCGGGTTTGACCCCGCCCTCGCTGATTACGCGACCCTCGCGATCGACCTCGCGGTGGATCGAACGCCCGAAGGGGAGCAGGTAGCGCGCGACGGTCAGCTTGACGCGCGGGGCATAGTCCATCTCGCCGTCGCCGTCGTGGTCCAGCGTGAGCTTCTCCCAGCTGTCGTACCACCCGTCGCCATCCTCGTCATCGAAGCCGTCCTCGGGTTGGCCGTCGAGCTTGATCAGCTGTTGCACCGAGCCCTTGCCGTAGGTGGTCTTGCCTACCAGCTTGGCGCGGCCGTGGTCCTGCAGCGCGCCCGAGACGATCTCGGCGGCCGAGGCCGTGCCACTGCCCACCAACACGACCAGCGGGATCTGCGCGGGCAAGACCGGAGTGAGGGCCTCGGTTGTGAGGGTCACCTTTTCCCTGCGGCCGCGCTCGGTCGTGCCCTCGGTCGAGACGACGTCCTTGCCGCGCGGCAGGAACAGCTCGGCCACGTCGCGCGCGGCCGGCAAGAGGCCGCCGCCATTGAAGCGCAGGTCGAGCACCATGGCCTTCATCCCGAGCGCCAGCAGCTGTTCGATCCAGTCCTTGGCCTCCTCCATCGCCACCTGGCTGAACTCGTCGAGCTGCACGAGTCCGATGCCGCCGGGCAGCATCTGGAAGGTGCCCGGAGGGATGCGCACCTGCTGGCGCACGACCGTGACCTTCATGTCCTCGCTCGGGCGCTGGATCAGCTCGCTGTCCATGCCGTGACGCCAGACGTAGAGCTGGGCCGTGGTGCCGGGCTTACCCTTCAGGTGCTTGATGATGTCGTCCACCGGTTCGCCCAGCGTCGGCCAGTCGTCGATGCGCACGATCTTGTCGTCGGTCATCAGGCCCTGGCGGTAAGCGGGGCCGGAGTAGATCGGCTTCACGATCGTGAACAAGCCGTCGTCCGGGTCCGCGTTGACGTAGGCGCCGATGCCGCCATACTCGGCCTCGAGTTCACCGAAGAACTTCGCGTACTGCTCGGAGGTGAGCAGGCTCGAGTGCGGGTCCATGTAGCCCAGCATGCCGTTGATGGCCTCCTCGAACAGCCGCTCTTGCTCGACGATTTGCCCGTCCAGGTGGCGATTCTTGATCAGGCGCAGCACCGCCAGGAGTTCCTGGACCTCGGGCATCTCGGCCGACTTCTCGGCGCTCTTGAGCAGGTCCGTGCGCGCGCGCTCGTGCTGACGGCGCAGTTCCTCGCGCTGTAGATAGGAGCTGGCCAGGAGACCGCGTTGGTCGGGCACCTTGGCCAGGCGCTCCAGGGTCGCACGCAGCGCGCCCTCGATCTGCGCGGCGTCGAGCTCTGCCATGGCCAGCGCGCCCTCGGCCTTGAGCTCCGGGTCCTGGGATGAAAGGAAGGTGCGCAGGACCTCGTTGGCCTTGAGGCGTTCCTTGCCGCCGCCCGAGAGGTATGCGGACTTGGCGAAGTCGAGCCGCAGCCTGGGCGCCAGCGCCCCGTCCTCGGCGCGCTCCAGCATCCGGTTGGCGAGCTGGTCGCGCTTGCTCGGGGGCAGCGACTTGAAGGTCTTGTCGGCCACGAGCCGGGCGGCCGCGCCGCCGAGGGCCGCGTCGGCCCCGTCCACCAGCGGGCTCAGCGTCTCGGCGATTCGTCCGACGTCGGGCGCGGAGCCCAAGAGCCGGCTCGCGCTCACCAGGATCGCGGCCTTGGGCGGCAACTCCTTGCCTTTCGCCAGCCACTCGTCGAGGACACGGTCGAGCTCGCCCTTCTCGCCCAGCGCCTCGGCCTCGCGCAGCTCGACTGCCCGTTGCCAGAGCTTGTCGAGCTCCATGTTGCCGGCCGAGCCCACCTCACCCGCCACGAGCGC
>JABFRZ010000369.1 GCA_013140785.1 Planctomycetota bacterium
CCTGCGCCGGAAGGGCCGGCCGGTGCTGATGAGCCACCGCGGCCGGCCCGAGGGCAAGGTGGTCGAGTCGTTGCGCCTCGGGCCCGTGGCGAAGCGGTTGGCGGAGCTGGCCGGGGTGCAGGTCGTGAAGCTGGCGGAGAGCATCGGCCCGGCGGTCGAGCAGGCCATCGCGGCCGCGCCCGCGGGCGCGATCGTGCTGCTCGAGAACGTGCGCTTCCACAAGGGCGAAACCAAGGGTGACCCCGAGCTGGCAGCGGCGTATGCGCGTCTCGGCGACGTGTTCGTGAACGACGCCTTTGGCACCTCGCACCGCAGCGAGTCGTCGGTCTCGGTCGTGGCGCAGTTCCTGCCTGCGGCCGGCGGGCGCCTGCTCGAGCGCGAGGTGGCGGCCTTCGCTCGCGTGCTCGAGAACCCGGCGCGCCCGCTGGTCGCGATCCTCGGCGGCGCCAAGGTCTCCGACAAGCTACCGGTGGTGGCGAACCTGATCCCGGTGTGCGACGCGATCCTGATCGGCGGCGGGATGGCCTACACCTTCTTGAAGGCGCGCGGGCACGAGGTGGGGGCCTCGAAGCTGCAGGCCGACCAGCTGGAGGCCGTGCAGCAGTCCATGGCCGCGGCCGAGAAGCGCGGCTGCCGCCTCTTGCTCCCGAGCGACCACGTGGTCGCCGACGCCTTCGCCGAAACGGCGCTGCCGAGCACCGTGACCGAGATCCCGCCCGGGAAGCTCGCGCTCGACATCGGACCCGCGACGCGCGCGCGCTACGCGGCCGAGATCGCGCAGGCGAAGACCGTGGTCTGGAACGGCCCGATGGGCGTCTTCGAGTGGGCCTCCTTCCGGGCCGGCACGGCCGCCGTGGCCGCGGCGGTGGCCGCGACGAGCGCCTACACCGTGGTCGGCGGGGGCGACTCCGTGGCCGCGGTCGAGCTCCTGGGCCTGGCCGACAAGATCCAGCACATCTCCACCGGCGGCGGGGCCTCGCTCGAGCTCCTGGGGGGCAAGAGCCTGCCCGGAATCGCGGCCCTGCTGCCGAAGAAGGCCGCCCGAGCCTGAGGACAAGCCCTGAGGACGGTGCGCGTGCCTTGGGTTCGCCCTTTCGGCGAGCGTAGAATCGGCGCCCATGCCTGGGAGCCCGCTCGCCCGCCAGCCGAGATCAGCGACCGCCCAGGAGAAGGGGACCGCGCCTGTGACTCGCCCGCTCCGGATCGCGCCCTCGCTGCTCGCCTGTGATTTCGCGCGCCTGGCCGACGAGCTCGCCGAGGTCGAGGCGGCCGGGGCCGACTGGCACCACGTGGACGTGATGGACGGCCACTTCGTGCCCAACCTGACGATCGGCCCAGCGGTGGTCGAGCGTATCAAGGCGGTCACGGCCCGGCCGCTCGACGTGCACTTGATGATGAAGGAGCCGGTGCGCTACGCCGAAGCGTTCGTGAAGGCCGGGGCCGACGTGCTCACCTTCCACGTCGAGGTGTGCCCCGACGACGCCGCGGCCCGCGCGGCTGCGCGCGCCCTGCGCGCGGCCGGCGCCTCCAAGGTCGGCATCGCGCTCAATCCCGACACGCCCATCGAGCGCGTGGCCGGCATCCTCGACGAAGTCGAGCTGGTGCTGGTCATGAGCGTCTTCCCCGGCTTCGGCGGCCAGCGCTTCATGCCGGAGGTGCTCGCGAAGACCACCTGGCTGCGCCAACGCGGCTACGCCGGGCACGTCGAGATGGACGGCGGGCTCAATCAGACGACCCTGCCGCTGTGCGCGGCCGCGGGCGCCGACGTCCTGGTGGTCGGCTCGGCCATCTACGGCGAGCGCGACCGCGCGCGGCGGATCTCCGAGTTGCGCGCGGCCGGCGAGAGCGCTGCGCGCGCGGCGAGCAAGGCCTGACCCATGGAAGGACGCTTCTTGGCCGACGAAAAGCAGCCCAACCCCCTGACCGGTTCGAATGACGACCGCGCGCGGCCGTCCGAGCCGGCCGGAAGGCCAGCGGGAAACACGGCGGGCAATGCCGGGCCGGCGCCGAAGCTCGAGCGCCAGCTAGAGAAGCAGCGCGAGGCCGAGCGCAAGGCCGAGCTGAAGGCCGCCGAAAAGCGCGCGCGCGAGATGGAGAAGCTGGCGAAGGCCGAGAAGAAGGCCAAGAAGGCCGGTGTTCCGCCGCCGGTGGTCGCGCCCGAGGTCTCCGACGGGCACGCCGACGAGGCCGGCGAGGAGCCCAAGCGCGAGGGGCGCCTGGCGCGCCTGCGCTTCTCGAAGAAGAAGGACATGCCGGGCGGCCTGTGGCTCAAGTGCGAGTCCTGCACGCAGGTGATCTTCAGGAAGGAGCTCGAGGAGAAGGGCCGCGTGTGCCCCTCGTGCGGCTTCCACTTCACCGTGCCCGGCAAGGAGCGCATCAAGATGACGCTCGACGAGGGCAGCTGGCGCGAGCAGTTCGCCGAGCTCGAGGCCATGGATCGGCTGAGTTTCATGGACGCCCAGCCCTACGCCGAGAAGGTGCGCCGCGCGACCGAGCGCTCGGGCCAGAAGGAGGCGCTGCTGTGCGGCACCGGCTCGATCCTCGGCCGGCCGGTGGTGCTGGCGGTGCTCGATTTCAACTTCATGGGCGGCTCGATGGGCGAGGTGGTGGGCGAGAAGATCGCGCTCGCGGCCGAGCTGGCCGTGCGCGAGCAGCGCCCGCTGGTGATCTTCACGAGCTCGGGCGGCGCGCGCATGCACGAGGGCATCCTGTCCCTGATGCAGATGGCCAAGACCTGCGCCGCGCTGCAGACCCTCAACGAGCACGGCGGCTTCTCGATCTGCGTCATGACGCACCCGACCACGGGCGGCGTGACGGCCTCGTTCGCCTCGATCACGGACCTGATCCTGGCCGAGCCGGGCGCGCTGATCGGCTTCGCCGGCCCGCGCGTGATCGCGACCACGCTCAAGCAGGAGCTGCCGCCCGGCTTCCAGCGCGCCGAGTTCCTGCTCGAGCGCGGCATGCTCGACGCGATCGTGAAGCGCTCCGAGATGAAGGCCGCGCTGGCGAAGTTCATCGACTACTCGAAGGGCGCGCGCGTCTCGCACGGCGGCGGCGCGCTGCGGCCGAAGGGGCGGCCCTGAGAGGCCCAGCCGTGACACGCGAACGCAACGGCCGCGAGGCCAAGTCCGAGCAGCGCGACAAGAAGGTCACGACCAAGTCGCTGCGCCTGATGAAGGCGCGCGGCCAACGCATCGTGGCGCTGACGGCCTACGATTTCCTGATGGCCGAGCTGCTCGATGAGGCCGGCGTGGACGTGATCCTGGTGGGGGACTCGGCGGCGATGGCCGTGCAGGGCCGGCACACGACGGTCTCGGTGACGATGGAGCAGATGCTCTACCACTCCGAGCTCGTGTCCTCGGCCGTCGAGCGCGCGCTCGTCGTCGGCGACCTGCCCTTCATGAGCTACCAGATCAACGCCGACGAGGCCCTGCGCAACGCGGGCCGAATGGTACAGGAGGCGCACGTCGAGGCGGTCAAGCTCGAGGGCGGCAAGGCGCTGTGCGCCACGATCACGCGCATCGTCGAGGCCGGGATCCCGGTCATGGGCCACCTCGGCCTCACGCCGCAGTCGATCCACAAGTTCGGAACCTACCAGGTGCGCGCGACCGAGCCCGAGGAGGCCGACGAGGTGCGCCGCGACGCCCTGGCCCTCGAGCAGGCCGGCGCCTTCGCGATCGTGCTCGAGAAGGTCCCCGCCGCGCTCGCCAGCGAGGTCTCGAAGTCCGTCTCGATCCCGATCATCGGCATCGGCGCCGGCGGCGGCTGCGACGGCCAGATCCTGGTGAGCCACGACATGCTCGGCCTCTACTCGAAGTTCCACCCACGCTTCGTGCGCCGCTACGCCGAGCTCGGTTCGCAGATGAAAGAGGCCTTCGAGCGCTACGCGAAGGACGTCAGAGCGGGCGACTTCCCGAGCGAGCGCGAGTCGTACTGAGGGCCTGGATGGGCGCTGCCGCTCCGCACCCGAGGCTCGCGCTCGTGGCGGGGCGGTTGCCGCGCCTGGCCGCGTTCGCGCTCGCCGCGCTCCTCGCCGCAGCGACGTCCGCCTGTCTCACCGGCGAGCGCCTGTGGCGCGTCTCGCCCTTCGACGGTGGCAGCGCGAGCGAGCGCGTGAACCTCTGGCCGCTCGCGTACCACAACGGCCAGGAGACCTCGGTGCTTTGGCCGCTGTTCGACGTGGACGAGCGCGGCTTCGCGTTGCGGCCGCTGGTGGCGAAGGACGGCGCGGCGTACAGCGTGCTCTTCCCGCTCGCGGCCTGGGACACGGACGCGGGGCTGGGTTGGGCCGGGC
>JABFRZ010000350.1 GCA_013140785.1 Planctomycetota bacterium
CTCGAGGTCCGGATCGGCGCAGTCGAACAGCGAGATCCCGAGCGTGGTGGTGCGAATGTCGAGCGTCTCGAGCTCGAGCATGCGCACGGTCTCGAGGATCTCGCGGTCGGAGAAGCTCATGCGCTCACACGCGGTGCATGAAGCGGAAGATGCGCTCGTTCATGACGCGCACGGCGAAATCCTCGGGGCTCGAGAGGCACTCGAGCGCGGTCTTGAAGGCATCGAAGCTCGTGCCGGGCTCGAGCTCGACCGTGAGGATCATGTGGAAGTAGCCCTCGACCACCTTCTGCGAGACGTCGTTCACGTTGCCGTGCAGCTCGGCCACCTTGGCCGTGATCGTGGCCAGCACGCCAGGGCGGTTCTTGCCGACGGCGGTGACGATCGCGGCCGACTCCAGCGCGGGGTTGTCGTGCGGCTCGGGCAGGTGCGGCAGGCGCGCGCGCATGCTCTCGGCGTCCGGGCCGCGGTCGGGCGTCGGCTCCTTCCACGCAGCGCTTCCGGCGCGAATCGCGACGCCGCGCTGCTGGGCGATCTCGAGCGCCTGCGGCGTCACGACCGTGCCCTCCTCGACCACGATCTCGCTCGCGTTCGCGCGCAGCACGTCCTCGGCGGTCAGGAAGCGGCGCGCCACGCTAGTTCGCCTCCCCCACCAGCACGGGACCGGCGCCACCGAGCCTGAAGACGCGCGCGTGCCCGGCCTTGACTTGCACGACGTACTCGCCGTCCTCGGCGAGCAGCTTCCAGAGGTCGCCGTCCGCCGGCGACGCCGCGCTGGAACTCGAACCAGGCGTGCTCGTCCCGTCCCCGTAGCGCACGCGGATCCCGCGCGCGAAGGCGAGCTCGAGCGCCGCCGGCGTCGCGATCGCGTCCTTGCCGAGAACGAGCTCCGCCCCCACGGGCAGCTCGCGCACGCTCGTCTCGGTGTACAGGTGTTTCGTCATGGTCGGCGGCTCGCTCGTCGGTCCAGCTCGTCCGCGAGGTTGACGAGCTCGGTCACGAGCTCGCGCAGAAGTTGCAGTTGCAAAAACGCTCTCTCCGCCATCAGGATCGCGGTGACATCTGTGCACAGCGTGGCCGCCTGGCGGAGCCTCGCGGCCGGAGTCGGCTCGGGAGGCGAGCTCGACCTGCTCGCGGCGCTGCCATCGCGGATCGCATCCAGGACGCGCCGCACATCTTCCACTCCCAGCGGCTCGGTGCTCCCTTCGTGCTGCAGCGGACCCTCGGGAAGCCGGGCGCACGCGAGCAACATGTGCCCGGTTCCGATGCCTTCCTCTCCCATCGAACCGGCCTCCTCGAGCATCAGCTCGAGCAGCCTCTTGCTGCGCTCGGTGAACGGCAGCTGTCGCTTCGTGGCGGAACCGCCCGCGCTCCGTGCCAGCCGCCCCTCCATGCGCACCTGGAGCGCGCTCGGATCGATGCTCAGCTCGCGCAACATGCGCACGGCAATCGAGTCGGGGTTGGCGAGCAGACCAAGAACGATGTGCTCCGCGTCGAGGAAGCCGTGACCGAGCCTGAGCGCTTTCTCGCGTGCGTCGCCGAACGCGCGCTTGCACTCGTCATCGAAGCGATTGAGCACCAGCGCCTCACAGGTGCAGCGAGAGCTCGGGGTGCGGGCGCGGGATGACGACCGAGCGCAGGAGTTTGCCCCGCGCTTCGGCGCTCTTCGCGGCGGCCGTGACGGCCGAGCGCACGTCGCTGACCGGGCCGATGACCGAGAGGAAGCTCTTGCCGTCGAGGCCGTTGGCGATGCGCAGGTCGAAGAGGTCCACGGTGGCGGTCTTGAGCGCCACGTCGGCGGCCACGATCGCGGAAGCCACCGTGGCGGTCTCGACCACGCCGATCGCGTCGAGGTGTCCGTCGATGTGGCCACCGCGGCGGCGCAGCGCGTCCTCGACCTGCTCGTGGACCTGCTGGATCAGGAGCTCGTCCACGAGATCGGTGCCTGCGACTTCGGCCCCGCGCCGCAGGGCCGCGCTCACGTCCTGCACGCCGCCGGTGAAGAGCAGCACGTACTTGCCGGGCTGGACCGGCGAGGCGAAGAGCAGCTCCACGCGCGCCTGCCACAGCACCGCGTCGGCGCTCTCGACGCCGCGCGCGACGGAAGAAAGCTCGAGCAGGCCGATGCACGGGCCGACGGCGCAGTCCTCGCGCAGCTCGGGGTTGAAGTCGTTGCGGTTCATGTCGGTCTCCTAGCGGATCCTGTCGGTCTCGGCCGTCTGCCCCACGCGCGCGCCGCCCGCCAGCTCGGCCGCGTCGATCACGCCCACGATCGCGCACTGGAAGCCGATGTCGTGACCGCGACCGATGGCGTGGCGCGCGGCGCGGCCCATGACGACCAGCACGCGCTCACCCACGTCAGCGCCGATCGGATCGACCGCCACCATCGTCTCCTTGTTCTGCTCGCCGCCCAGCAAGTACGGCTGCACGACGAGCAGGCGCAAGCCCGAGAGCGTGGGCTCCTTGCGCGTGGCCCACACCTGGCCCACCACGGTCGCGAGGTACATCGCTCTAGCCTCCGTCCTCGCGCTTGTAGCCGTCGAACCAAGCTCGCCCCGGCACGTGGCCCTGGTCCACCACGCCCACGATCGCGGCCTCGAACGCGAAGTCGCCGTCGCCGCCGCAGGCCACGCGCGCGGCCTTGCCGAAGGCCACCACCACGAGCTCGCCGAGGTCGGCGCCGAGCGGGTCGGCCGCGATCACCGGGGTCACCTTGGACGCGGCGGGCCCGTCGCTGTCGTCCACGCGCTCGATCACGAGCAGGCGCTTGCCCGCCAGGTCCGCCACCTTGCGCGAGGCCCACACCTCGCCGATCACGCGCCCGAGGAACATCAGTCGTTGCCCCGATTCTCGCGTCCGCCCACGCCAAGGAGTGCGCGCTGCACGGCCGCCACCGCGGCCTCGATGGCCGCGTCCGTGCCCGCCAAGCGCAAGCGCCCGACCGCGCCGTTGTTGCCGAGGCCCACCAGCCGGATCGGCGCGGCCTTCTCGGCCTCGTTCGCGGCCAGCAGCACCCACACGGCTGGGTTGACCTCCAGCGTGTAGAGCGTGTCGCGCCCGAGCACGAGCATGCCCGCGCGGCTCTTGTTGATCATCATCGCCTGGTGGTCGTCGATGGCGCGGATGATCTCGTCGGTCATCACGTTGGGTTTGAGCCCGTCCTCGGCGCGCACGCCGGCCGCCGCGAGCATGCGCCGCCCGGCCTCGCGCACTTGGCCCTGGTCGGGGCCGTGCACCTCGAGCGTGCCGTAGGAACGTTCCGTGATCAGCGCGCCCGGCTTCACGTCGCAGCTCTTGAGCGCCACGTCCATCAGGCGATTGACCACGATCCCGGGCCGCACCTCGAGCCAGAACGCGGTCTCCCCCGCCACCGGGAAGAAGCCGTCCGTGTTCGCCGCGACGACGGCGGCGAACTGCGGCTGCATCTCGTCGATGACGAGCGCGCCGCGCAGCTCGATGGTCGGGGACATGCTCCTGTTCCTTACTCTTCCTCTGTCTCTTCCTCTGTGCTCCTCCGCGTTCTCCGCGTCTCCGCGGTGCGCTTTTCAATCCAACCGCGCAGTCGCGGAGGACGCGGAGTCAACGCTAGTGTTCCTTCCTCGAAGTAGCGTCAACAAGGCGCCGTGATGGATCGGCGCTGGCAAGGCGCGCCGACGAGGCGTATTCGCAGTAATACTCGGAGGAGGCGCAACGCCGCCAGCGGCGATCCAGTGCGGCGGATTGTTGGCGCTACTTCGAGGAAGGGACACTAGAGCTCCTCCTTCGGGATCGGCGGCAAGAAGATGTCCAGGTCCTCGGCCGGGCGCGGGATCACGTGCACGGCGATGAGCTCGCCCACGCGCTTCGCCGCGGCCGCGCCGGCCTCGGTCGCGGCCTTGACCGCGCCGACCTCGCCGCGCACGAGCACGGTGATCAGCGCGCCGCCGGACTTCTCCTTGCCGAGCAGCGTCACCTTGGCGGCCTTGCACATCGCGTCGGCGGCCTCGATGGCGCCCACGATGCCCTTGGTCTCGATCATGCCGAGCGCGATCAGACTCTCGTCGAGTTCAGCCATTGCTTTTCCATCGGGTCAGGGGAGCTCACGCCGTGCAGGACCCGCTTTGCACGTCGTGGTGTCGGCAGCCGAGACAGGGGCCGAGCGGGCAACCGCTGCCCGCGTGGGCCAGGATGCCCAGGATCTCGTTCGGGGTGAGCGCGGTGCCCGTGTAGGGACCGCTCGACTGGACGGAGACCGCGCGCGGCGGCGGCGCGAGCGCGACGGACGAGCCCGCGTTCGAG
>JABFRZ010000060.1 GCA_013140785.1 Planctomycetota bacterium
GGCGTGCAGGCGCCCGAGCTTCCGCCCACGATCTTCCTGTTCCAACGCAACCTCGAGCGCGCCTCGCGCACGCGCGACGAACTGCGCGACGAGATCCGCACCACGCTGTTCCACGAACTCGGCCACGCGCTCGGCTTCGACGAGGACGGCGTGGACGAGCTCGGGTTGGGGTGAGCGCCGGCGAGAGAGCGCGCGCTATCATGGCGCCGCATGGCCTCCAGGCTCGACGACGCCAGCTTCCGCAAGCTCTCCGACGAGTGCCTCGCGCTGCATGCGCGCTGGCTGGCCGAGTTCGACCCGGACGAGCTCGACTTCCGCGAGGGGGACGGTGTGCTGACGCTCGAGTTCGCCGACGGGGGGCGCTTCGTCCTCAACCGCCAGGCCGCCACGCGACAGATGTGGTACGCGGCGGGGGCGCGGGCGTGGCACTACGACTGGGATGCCGAGGAGCGGGTGTGGGTAGACGATCGCGACGGGCACGAGCTGGGCGGGAACGTGCGGAGGACGGTGGCCGAGAAGCTCGGGGCGCCGCCGGCGACGTCGCGAGGTTGAGTTCCCTACGTCCTGGAGCCGATCGAGAGAGCCCGACCCGCGGAGCTCCACGTGCGCATGACAGGCTCGTGACAAGCCCTCCGCCAAACGGCCTACCCTCGAACGAGCGCATGAGTCCGAAGAGCACCGCCGCGAGCCAGGTCCACGCTGCCAGCGCCTCCACCGGCACCGACAAGCTCCTGCTGCGCGCGCTGCGGCGCGAGCCCACCGAGCGCGCGCCCGTTTGGCTCATGCGTCAGGCGGGGCGCTACCTGCCCGAGTACCGCGCGGTGCGCGCGCAGGCCGGCGGGTTCCTGGCGATGGTGCAGGACGCCGAGCTCGCGGCCGAAGTCACGCTGCAGCCGATCCGGCGCTTCCACATGGACGCCGCGATCCTGTTCAGCGACATCTTGCTGCCGCTCCAGGCCATGGGCATGGAGCTCCGCTTCGACGAGAGCGGGCCCTCGCTGCCGAAGCCGTTGCGCACGAGAGCGGACGTGCTGGCGCTGCGACCCGGCGATCCGGCCGCCGATCTCGCTTACGTCGGGCGCGCGCTCGAACTCGTGAAGGCCGGACTGCCGCGCGACGTGGCCCTGCTCGGCTTCGCGGGCGCGCCCTTCACGCTGGCCTCGTACGCGATCGAGGGCGGTACCTCGAAGTCGTTCCTCGAGCTGAAGAAGCTCATGTACCGCGACCCCGCGACCTTCGAGACGCTGCTCGCGCGTTTGGCGGACGTGGTCACGCGACACCTCCTGTTCCAGGCCGAGCACGGCGCCGAGGCCCTGGTCCTGTTCGACACCTGGGCCGGCACGCTCACGCGCGAAGACTACCGACGCTACGCCGCGCCGCACACCGCACGCGTCGTACGCGCACTACAGGGCCGCGTGCCGCTCGTGCTCTTCGCCGGGCAAGCCGAGCACCTGTTCGAGGACCAGTGCGCCTTCGAGCCGAGCGCCGTCGCCGTGGATCACCGCAGCGACCTCGCCGTAGCCTTCGAGCGCGCGCGCGGGCGTTGCGCATTGCAGGGCAACCTCGATCCGGGCGTGCTGCTCTCGACGCCCGAGGAAGTCACGCGGCGCACGCAAGCGCTGCTCGACTCGGTGCGCGGCCGCCGCGGCCATGTGCTCAACGTCGGGCACGGCGTCTTGCCGGCCACCGATCCGGAGTGCGTCGCGGCCTTCGTGGAGTGCGCGCGGGGCTCGCGCCCGTGAACGAGCGGCTGGTGGTGGACGAGGCCCAGGTCCTGCGCTTCTCCGGACCCGGCCCGCGCTACACCTCCTACCCGACCGTGCCGGCCTGGAGCGAGACGGTGGGCGCCGAGGAGGCCGAGCGCGCGCTCGCCCGCGCGGCCGAGCAGCGCGGGGAGCCGCTCTCCTTGTACGTGCACCTCCCGTTCTGCGCGCGCCTGTGCCTGTTCTGTGGCTGCACGGTCGAGATCACGCGCAGAGCGGACCGGGTCGCACGCTACCTCGCGGCGCTCGAGCGCGAGATCGCGGCCGTGGCGGGGCTGCTCGGCGAGCGCCGGCGCGTGTCGCAGCTGCACTGGGGCGGCGGCACGCCCACGCACCTGAACGTCGCGCAGATCCGGCGCGTGCACGGCGCACTCACGGACCACTTCACTTTCGAGCCCGGGGCCGAGATCTCGATCGAGGTCCACCCGCACGTCACCAGCTTCGAGCAGGTCGATGTGTTGTGTGAGCTGGGCTTCGCGCGCTTCTCGATGGGCGTGCAGGACACCGATCCGACCGTGCAAGCCGTGATCCACCGCGACCAGTCGATCGAGGAGACCGCCGCGCTGGTCGCGCACTGCCGCGCGCGCGGCGTGGTCAGCGTCAACCTCGACCTCATGTACGGCCTGCCGGAGCAGAGCGAGGCGACCTTCGCGCGCACGCTCGACGACGTGGCCGCGATCCGCCCGGACCGGCTCGCGCTCTACGGCTACGCGCACGTGCCCTGGCTGAAGCCCTTCCAGCGCGCGCTCGAGCAGCACCACCTCCCCGACGCGAGCCTGCGCGCGCGCCTGTTCGCCTTGGCGGTCGAGCGCCTCTCGCGCGAGGGCTACGAGCTGCTCGGCCTCGACCACTTCGCGCTGCCGGCCGATTCGCTCGTGCGCGCGCTGCACGCGGGCCGCCTGCACCGCAACTTCCAGGGCTACACCGACCAGCGCGCCGAGACGATGGTGTCCTTTGGCATGAGCGCGATCGGCGACGTCGGCGGCGCCTTCCTGCAGAACGCGCGCGAGGCCGCGCCCTACGAGGAGCGCGTGTACGCGGGCAAGCTCGCGACCGTGAAGGGCCTGGTGCGCAGCTCCGAGGACGACCTGCGCCGCGCCGTGATCCAGGACCTCATGTGCCGCATGCGGCTCGACCTGGACGAGCTCGGCGAACGCTTCGCCCGCGCCGATCTGGCCACGCACTTCGCGCCCGAGTGGCGGCGCCTCGAGCCGCTCGCGGCCGAGGGTCTGTGCCGCGTCGGCGCGCGCACGGTCGAGGTCCTACCTACCGGACGCCTGTACCTGCGCCACGTGGCGATGGTGTTCGACGAATACCTCACGCGCGGCACGGCGGCGACGCCACGCTTCAGCCAGACGCTCTGATCCGGCTGCGCGCTTGGGCGCGCGCTGCGCCGGACGCTATCCTCCGCCGGCAATGACTCGCGAAGAGAGCGCCGGACTCGACACGCTCGTCGTCGGCGCGGGGATCTCTGGACTCGCGTTCGCCCACGAGCACCTGCGCGCAAGGCCCGCCGAGCGTCTGCTCGTCTTGGAGGCCAGCGACCGACCCGGTGGTCTCGTGCGCACGCACGTACACGAAGGCCTGCGCTTCGAAGGGGGCCCCGAGGCGCTGCCCGGCAACGCGAAGACGGTGCGCGCGCTGTGCCAGGAGCTCGGACTCGCGCTCGAAGAGACAGCGCCCGCGGCGAGCAAGCGCTACCTCTTGAGTGGGGAGAAGCTGCTCGAGGTCCCGAGCTCGCCCGCTGACCTCGCCACCAGCCGCGTGCTCGGCTTCGGCGCCAAGCTGCGCCTCATGGCCGAGTCCACCTGCGCGCGCGACGTCGCGCTGGACGGCTCGATCGCCGATTTCGCGCGCCACCGCTTCGGCCAGGAGGCGCTCGAGCGCGTGGTCGAGCCGCTGGTGGCCGGCATCCACGCGGGCGACCCGGAGCAGCTCTCGCTGCGCGCGTGCTTCCCCGAAGTCGCGCGCATGGTCGAGGAGCACGGCAGCATCACGGCCGCGCTGAAGGCGCGCACCGTGCAGAAAAGCGCCGAGCAGAAGCAACAGGCGAAGTCCTCCGGCGCGGGGGGCTCGCCCCTGTCGGGCGCGCTGTTCAGGCCTGCCGGCGGGATGGAAGCCCTGACACGCGCACTGGCGCAGGCGCTCGGAGCACATCTGCGCACGAACGCGCGCGCGCGCGGCATCGAGCGCAGCGGCGAAGGCTTCCTAGTGCTCGAGGAGTCGGGCGCACGCCACCTCGCGCGCAGGCTGGTGCTGGCGCTGCCGCTCGCCGGTGCGCGCGAGCTCCTGTCCGGGCCGGCGCCCGAGGCGGCGGCGGCACTCTCCACGATGACAGCCGAGAACCTGGTTTCGGTCGTGCACGCCTACCGGCGCGCCGACGTCGCGCACGCGCTCGACGGCTTCGGCTACCTGGCGCCGAAGAGCGCGGGCGGTCTGGTGCTCGGCACGCTGTTCAGCTCGAGCCTCGCCCCGGAGGCGGCGCCGGCCGGCCAGGTGCTGCTGCGTTCGCTGCTCGGCGGCGCGCGCAATCCGGGCGCGCTCGAGCTCTCGGATGGGGAGCTGCTCGCGCACGTCGCGCGCGAGTGCGGCGGGCCGCTGGGCCTCACGCGTGCACCGTTCTTCGCGCACGTCGCGCGCTGGCCGGGCGTGATCCCGCGCTTCGACCTCCAGCACCTGGCGCGCCGTGAGCGCTTGGCGCGGGGTCTGCCGCAGGGGCTCGCGGTGCTCGGCAACTTCACGCGTGGCATCGGCCTCGAAGCGCTGGCTTCCGAGGCACGCGCGTTCGCGCGAGCGAGCTGATCACAGCCCTGTGCGGGATCACAGCTCGGTGCCGCGCGGCTCGGTGCCCGTGGCCGATTGCCAGGCCAGCGGCTCGCGCGGCAGGTCGAGGCGCGTGAGCTTGCGCAGCGCGGCATGCGCGGCCTGCGAGACCTCGGGCACGGGATCCTCGAGGGCCCACACGAGCTTCTCGACGGCGTCCTTCGCCGCCAGGTTGCTGAGCGTCCGGCAGGCCAGCACGCGGAGGGACGGGAAGCTGCTCTTCAGGAGGTCCGGCAGCGCGCTCGCGAGCTCTCTCCGCGCCAGTGGGTGCGGCAGGATCTCGCGCAGGGCAGCAGCGACGAGCCCGGCCTGGCTCTCCTTCAAGCGCTGGAACT
Source organism: Planctomycetota bacterium (assembly GCA_013140785.1). Lineage (GTDB taxonomy): Bacteria > Planctomycetota > UBA1135 > UBA1135 > JABFRZ01. The sequence goes on from JABFRZ010000060.1 coordinate 4,922, forward strand.
CCTTGGGCTTCTGGCGCAGCATCCAGAAGAGTTCGCCCTGGTGCCAGCGTCTCCAGGCCTCGGGCGAGCCGGCGAGCGTGAGCCCCGTGAGCTTCTTCAGGGCCCAGTGCGCGTTCTCGCGCAGGCCGGCGCTCTCGCTCGGCAAGAGCTCGATCAGTTCGGCAATGGAGTCCTCGTCGCCGAGCGCGGTCAGCGCCAGGATCGCCGCGCAGCATGGGCCCGGTCGGCTCTCGTCCAGGTACGGGCGCATGCGCACCTTGATGGCGGCGTCGATGGCCTCGTCGCCCGAGGGCCCGAGCAGCGGCACCTGGCTCATCACGGGGAGGATCAGACCCTCGCTCCAGTAGGCCACCTCGGAGAGGTACGCGAGCCCGCGCGGATCCTTGGCGGCGCCGACCGCCTCGACCAGCACGGGCATGAGCTCCGCGCGTGTGATGCGTCGCAGCGACACGAGCTGCTCGAGCGTGCGCGGGTCGCGTCCGATCAGCGTGCTCACAGCGCGGCGCAGGGCGCGCTCGAGGTTCTTTTCCGGCCTGGTCTCGGCGGCGGCCAGGGCGAGCTCGAACAGCTGCAAGAGGTCGTTGGCACCCCCCACCGCGCCGATGCAGGCCAGGGCCGCGCCACGCCGCGCGAGTGTGGCATCGGCCCGGATCGCGGCGGTCGCGTGGGCCAGAACGGGCTCGCGCTCGAGCTGCGCGAGGGCCAGCAGCACGATGTCCTCCTGGATCTCGCTCAAGATCTGCGGAGCCGCGACGGCGGCCACTGCGGGCGGGACCGAGCCGGCTGCGGAGACCGGATCAGCGACCGGTACGCGCCGGGTCGCCAGCACCTCGAAGAGCAGCGGGACGATGCGCTCGCCGGGCCGCGCCAGGCGCAGGGCCAGCTCGTCGTCGGAGGGCCGCACCTTGCGCCGCAAGCTCCGCAGGAGCTCGATGGCCTCGCCCTCCTCCGGACTCCAGCGCGGCTGGACGCTCTCGGACGCGCTCGCTTGTGCCGCGTCCGAGAGCGGGTTCGGCGCCGTCTGTGCTGCCCTAGCCGTCGCCGTCTGCGCTTCGGCCATGCTGCCCAGTGTGAGCAGCGCCCCGAGCGACAGGATGTGGTGCGGGCGGAGTCTCACGGCTGGGCAACCACTCTCCAGCAGAGCGTGTCGTACACGACCTCGCCGTCGTTGGCGGTCGCGAGGGTCTCGTCGTAGTGGATGCGGCAGTTCGAGTTGAGATCCACCCGCCGCGCGACGAGCGAGCCGAAGAGCTCGAAGTTGCTGTTGATGGTGACGGACGCGTCGGGGGCGTAGATCGTGCCGAACAGCGTCGAGTTGGATTCGAAGCCGAGCAGGTCGCTGTCGAAGTCCACGTCGATGCCTGGATCGAGGATGTTGTCCGACAGGAGGTTGAAGGTCACGTCGAGCGGCTGGTTGTCCGTCGATGCGATGCTCGTGTTCGCGTTCAGGATGAAGTCGTTCAGCACGAAGAACTCGACCGGCCCGTAGGAGGCGTCGACCACGATGTTCGAGTTCTTCTTGACCCTGAAGTCGTCGCACACAATGGTCGCCGGCCCAGTGATCGTGAGCGTCTCGCCGATGTTCACCTGAAACGTGCTGTAGTGGTATGAGCCGCTTGCCAGCACCTGCGTGTCGAACGCGATCGCGTCCGACGAGGCGATCGCGGGTACGACGATGCCCGGCAGGTCGATCGTGTTCGCCATGGGCGTCGTGTTGCCAGAGATTTTTGTGGGGTCGGCCGCCGTCACCACTCCGCTCGGGCCCGGATTGGCATCGCCATACACGCCGATGTTCGAATCCATGGAGATGTCAGCGTTGCAACCGACGTCGCCCTCGGTGTTGGCATAGGCATTGGAACCGCTGCCGTTGATCTGCTGCGAGAGGTAGCTGCCCGCGCTCGAGTCGTAGCTGTCCGTGCGCGCGTTCGAGTCCATGTGCAGGTCCTCGTCGCTGAAGGCGGCCCAGCGGAAGAAGCCCGTCGCGGAGGGCTGGACCACCAGCTCCACCCCCATGCGCGCGCCATCGTCGCGGCCGAAGGAGCGCAGTGCTGTGCGTCCGCCGCCGATGTCGGTGGCCTCGACCCAGTAGCGCTGGTCCCCCAAGTAGAGCGGCTGGTTCTCGTTGCCCAGGTCGCCGTCGCCGCCGCTCGCGAGCTCATTCACCGCGGCCGTCAAGCCTGCCTCGCAGGCGTACAGCGCCGAGAGGCCCTCACGCGAGCCCTCGTTCTCCTTCTGCGAGGAGCGCAGGACCGTCAAGAAGCACAGGGACAGCATGGCCACCGCCGCCATCAGGAGCGCCACGACGACCAGGGTCGAGCCGCGTTGAGTCGTCGCGCGGTAGTTCCGTTCGAATTTCATGGTGTTGTCCTCAGTTCCGCAGGCGCACGCAGGTCTCCAGCGTGCGCGTGATGGTTCCCGTCTCGACGGCCTCCTGCACGGACAGGCGCACGAACAGCACGTCGCCGACGCGGTGCACGTTGAAACCCGCCTCGTCGGTCACGCCGTTGCCGTTGTCGTCGTCGCCGTTCGCGATCTCGCCCTCGAGCAGCGCGGCCACGCTGCGGCACAGGACGGCACGGTGCTCGTTCCCGCCCACGTCGCGCGTCAGCACCAGGACGCCGTCGTCCACCAGGCCGTTGCCGTCGTTGTCCAGGCCGTCGTCCAGCTCGCCGGGCGCGGGCTCGAGCGTCAGCGAGCAGAACGGACCCCAGTCCGGCGTCGTGCCGGTCAGGCCGATGGGCTTCCTGTATTGCAAGGTGTCGGTGCCGAAGTCGCCGGTCGGGTTGGGCAAGAGCTCGCTCGCGCCCACGCTCAGGAGCTCGAACACGGCACGGTCGAGCCCACGCCGCACGCGCGTCTCGGCCGCGCTCGTGTCCTGCGTGGCGCGGAAGGCGCCCATGCCACCGCGTGCGGCCAACACGGCCGACGACATGAGGAGCACGAACAAGGCCGATGCCACCACGGCCTCGACCAGCGTGAAGCCCGCGCGTCCGGTGGGTAGCGCTCGCCGGCGCACTACAACCCTCCGATCACGGTCTTGAACTCGACCACGCCGGGCCCGCCGGTGCCGCGCCACTCGACGCGCACGACCAGCGGCAGGATGAAATGGGTGGCCGAGACGTCCGCGGTGTTCTTCAGCCCGTCGCGGTCCATGTCCATGGGCCAGCCGTACTGCGGCTGATTCGAGAGCTCGCTCAGGACCCCACCGCTTTCGGGAAACAAGATCCGGCCCGGGAGTCCGTCCGGGTCGCCCAGCGGCGCCTCCAGTCCGCGCACGGCGAAACCCGCGCCGGGAGCCCCGCCGACGGGATCGTCCGCGGTGTTCGAGTTGCGCGACGGGTAGATCTCCGCGAGCGGTGTCGCCTGCAGCAGCTCGATCATCGAGCGCGCGGCTTCCTTGGCCAGGGTGGCCTCGTGCGTCGTGCTCGAGGCCATGTGCGACGACAGCAGCATGCGCGAGAACCCGAGCAAGACCACCATGAGCGCGCTGAACGAGACCATCAACTCGATCAGCGTGAAGCCCTGCTTCGGAGCGCGCGGGCCCGCTCGTTCTGCGGACAGAACGCTGGCCGGTAGCTGGTGCCGTGTCTTCCCCATGTGTGCCGCGCCTCCCCAGGCGTGGCTTGCTCTTCCCCGCACCTATTTCGACGCCACGCGCGACGGGGTTGACATGAAGTGGCGTTCTCACGCGCGAGACGGGGCCGGCGGCGCGAAGAGAATGCGCGTCAGCGCACGCCGTGGATCGGAGCAGACTCCCTACTACCGCTCGCGCGCTCGATCCCGCGCTCTCGTTTCCTCCGCGCTCGAAGCGCTCGCGAGCGCATTCCGGGCTAGTCTTCGAATTGACTTCGAGGCCGCCTGGTCCCGGTCTAGGCGTTCTTGCCAACGCCCTGGTCAGCTGTGCGGCGTTCGGGGACTGCTCCCTTGTCCTCGGGAGGGGGATCGGAAGAGTGCATCTCTTCCGATCCTCCATTTCAACGACAGCCCGAAGGAGCGAAAGGTCGGTGAAAGGTCCGAGGCGGAAGCCTCTTCCGCCTCGACGACGTACACTCGTCCGCCGCGGTCATGCCGCGACCCCGAGCATGTTCTTGGTGCCCTGTTTCCTGTCCGCCTCGCTACTGACGGCGACTCTCGCCTGGCAAGCCGAACCCGAGCGCGGAGCTCCCGCCGTTCCCGCAGGCAGCGGCGTCGAGATCACCTACCTAGCGAACGCGGGCTTCTACCTCGAGTCCGTTGACGGCTCGGTGCTGATCGACGCCTGCCTGCGCGAACCGGTCGGCCTCCATTCGGCGCTGCCCGGCCCCGTCCACGGGAAGCTGACCAACGCCAGGCCGCCCTTCGACCGGCCCTCGCTGGTGCTGGTCTCGCACGAGCACCTCGATCACGTGCAAGCGCGCGTGCTGGAGAAGCTCCTGGTCAACAATCCCGGCGCGCGGCTGGTGACGTCGCAGCAGGTTGTGAGCGTTCTGCAGGGCGGAGCCCAAGACTTCGAGGTCATTCGCGGCCGGGTCGAGTCCGTGCAGCCGGCTCCGGGCACGATCCAGCGGCGCGAGGAGGAAGGCCTGAGCGTCGGCTTCTTTCGGCTCGAGCACAGCGGCAAGGGGCACCCGATGCTCGTCCACCTCGGGCACCTGATCGAGCTCGGCGGGCTCCGCATCCTGCACGTGGGCGACGCCGAGCCGAACCCGGCGAACTTCGCCGCCTATGACCTCGATTCGCTCGGGATCGACGTGGCCCTCGTCCCGTACTGGTACTTCGGCTCGGTCGGAGGCGCGGAGGTCCTGCGCGAGCAGATCCAGGCGCGCACCGTGATCGCCTGCCACGTCCCGCCCAGCAAGTGGGCCGAGCTGAGCGAGTTCTTGAAGGCCCAGTTCCCCGAGGTCGTGCTGTTCAAGGAGTCGCTGGAGAAGAAGCGCTTCCTGCCGACCGAACCCGACTCGCGCTAGCCCGACCTATTCATCAGAGCTCGGCTGCAACGGCGCAACTGTCGGCATCTGCAGCATTTCGCTCCCTGCGAGTCCTCGACGACCTGCCAGAGGTCGTCTCCGGTCCTCTCGGTCGCGAAACACTGCATCTGCCGCCACTTTCGCCGTTTCGCTCAAGCTCTGATGAATAGGTCGCGCTAGCCGCCGAAGCCCCAGGTGACGCCGACGACGACGCGGTGGTCGGCCTCGTCATTGCCGTCCGGAACGGAATTGTCGAAGTCGAGCACGTGCTGCACGAACGCGTTCCACTTGCCGGTGATGCTCAGCTTCAGCTTGCTGTCCACCTTCGCGATCAGGTCCTCGCTATCCTTGAGGCTCGGGAGGATCTCGGCCAGCTGAGCGAACGAGGCCGTCTTCGAGATCTGGTAGGCGAGCGTCGAGGCCACACGCGCGGCCACGAAGTCGGCGTCGGCGGTGTTGTCTCCGAAGTCTTCGTCCACGTAGGAAAGACCCGCGTCCGTGGCCCATTTGAGGCGCTCGCCCTCGACCCATTGGTAGCCGACCCCGGCGCCCACGATGGCGCGCAGGTCCAGGTCGGCCACGTGGTCCACCTTGTGGCTCGCGTTGCCGTAGAAGAACGTGCGCTTCGAATAGAAGTAGTCGTACTTGGTGCTGGCGCCCGAGTTGTTGGTGGTGACGGTCGAGGTGCCCGTGGCCTTGTCGGTGGTGTCCCCGTAGTTGACGAAGGCATCGAAGGCCCAGCGGTCGTCCGCGCCGCGGCGCTCGGCCTTGAAGGTGGTGTTGACGCTGGAGGACTCGGTGTTGCCGTCGGTCCAGGTTGCGCCCAGGCCGAGGTCGCCCTTCCACTGCGGGCCGACCGGCGCGGCGTCCTGCAGCGCGATGTTGTGCGACGCGGACACCAAAGCGCTGGCCGCGTTTGTCTCGGAGGGGATCGAGGCGAATACCGTCGGGGTGAATGCGAGGGCCAGGAGGGCGACGAGGTGGGGCATGACAGCTTCGGAAGGAGGTGGGACGGGAGTCGGGAACAAGCGCCGCGCGCGCTTCACCGAAAACCAAGGCGGGGGAAGATAGCGAGAGTCGCCCGGCGAGCCGAGCCCCGGGCGCGAAAACCGAACGGCGCCGCCGCGCGCTACCGTGTGCGGCCGTGATTGCGCGCCTGGTCCCTCTCGAAGCCCTGCGGGGCGAGCGCCACTTCCGCTGGCGCGGCGGGGACGTCTCGCGCGTCGAGGCGCTGAGCGACTCGGTTTTCGCGCTCGCGATCACGCTCCTGATCCTCTCGACCGAGGTGCCCAAGAACTACGAGGAGTTCCGCGCGATGCTCGAGGGCTTGCCGGCCTTCGCCGCCTCTTTCGCGCTGTTCGTGCTGCTGTGGTACTACCACTTCCAGTTCCACCGCCGCTTCGGGCTCGAGAACCTGTACACGGTCTTCCTCAACGTCTGCCTGTTGTTCCTGATCCTGGTCTACGTCTATCCGGCGAAGTTCCTGTTCACGGCGCTGTCCGACGGCCTGCTCTTCGGACGCGAGCGCTACTTCCCAGTCCAGTTGATGCTCTTCTACAGCAGCGGAGTGGTGGGCATCTTCCTGCTCTACACGCTGATGTACCTGCACGCCTACAAGCACCGCGAGGTGCTCGGGTTGAACGACGTGGAGGTGCACATGACGCGCGCCACGATCCGCGAGCACCTGATCCACACGGGCGTGGGCGTGGCCTCGGTCCTGCTCGCCATGGGTGGCCTGGGCAAGTTGTCGGGCTTGATCTACCTGCTCGTCGGCCCGCTGCAGGGCGTGAACGGCTGGCTCTCGGGGCGCGCGGTGCGGAGCGGCAGAGTGGCCGCCTGAGCGGCTTCCCCGTACCTTGCTCGCTCCCGCGGCGCGAGTTCACGCGATGCCTCATTCCTCTTCGTTGTCATTGGCGTTCCTCGCCGGGCTCGTCCTAGCGCTCCCGCTCGACGCGCAGGACTCGAGCGCGCGCGCACGCCAGCTCTTCGTCGCGAACTGTGCCACGTGTCACGGCGAGAGCGGCGACGGTAAGGGCGTGACCCAGCTCGACCGCCCCGCGCGCAGCTTCATGGACGGCGGCTTCTCCTTCGGCAACACGCCCGAGGCGCTCTTCCGCACGATCTCGACCGGCATCCCAGGCACGCCGATGCCGGGCTTCGAGGCGTCGCTGTCGGAGGAACAGCGCAGGCTCGTGGCCGAGTACGTGGTCACGCTCGGTCCGCCCATCGAAGCGGTCGAGGACGAGGACATGATCCTCGTGGTGCACGACCGACCGCTGGTCGTGCGCGGTCACTTGCCGCCGCTCGCGGAGGGCTTGCCGCCGCACCCACGCGGACTCCTGATCGGCGACCCTTCGGGCATCACCTTCGAGTACCGCGTGGACGACGTGCGCCTGCTCGCGCTGCGCCAGGGCGGGTACGTTCGGCGCACGGACTGGAGCGGGCGTGGTGGGACGCCGCTCGAGCCGCTGGGAAAGCTCGTGAGCCAGATCGACGGCGGCAAACCGGCGCCGCTGTTCGCGCTCGGGAAGGGCGCGATCCCGCTGGAGGCGCGGCTCAGCGGGACGAGCGTCGATGGCCAGCGGGTCGTGCTCGCCTACCACCTCGTCAGCGCCGGTCGCGAGGTCGCGCACGTCGAGGAGTCGCCCGCGGTGATCACGCGCAAGACCGGCACCGGCCACGCGCGCCGCTTCACGCTCATCGCCGGCCCGAGGCCGGTGCATCTGGCGCTGGCCGACGCAACCCAACCGGGCTCGAGCCGGGACTCGGTCACGCGCAACGGGAAGAGGGGCACGCATTCGGCCGGTGCTGAGCGCGGCGCGGACGAGTTCAGCGAGCTGGTGCTCGAGGCGTCGCACTGGTCCCGCACGGACGGGATGCTCGTGATCGAGCTCGAGCCTGGAGCGCGGGCGAGCCTCGAGCTCCTGCGCATGCCCATGTCCGCCTGGGAGGAGTCCAAGAACGCCGTGCTCGGAGGCGGCTCGCGATGAAGACCCGCTCGCTCACGCTGCTCCTGCTCGCAGCCGCTTCACCTGCGCTCGCCCAGACCTCGCAGCAGGAAGCCGAGTACTACGCCGTCGACTACCTCGTGCCGCCCGAGGGCGCTCGCGTCGAGGTCGGTGGGATGGCGTTCCTGCCGGACGGTCGCCTCGTCGTCAGTACGCGCCGCGGGCAAGTGTGGATCATCGAGGACCCGCTCGCGGCGGATCCCAAGGAGGCGCGCTTCTCGCTCTTCGCCGAGGGGCTGTGGGAAGGCCTCGGTCTCGCGGTCGTGCCCTCAGAGACGCCCGGACGCGATGCGGACATCGTCGTGCTCCAGCGCCAGGAGCTCTCGCGCTTGCTCGACGAGGACCACGACGGTCGCTGCGACAAGATCGACACGCTGTGCGATGCCTGGGGCGTCTCCGACAACTACCACGAGTTCGGCTACGGGCTGCCGGTGGACTCGGAAGGCAACTACTACATCGCGCTCAACGTCTCGTTCTTCAGCCCGAAGTGGTGGCACGGGAAGTCGCCCGTGCCCTATCGCGGCTGGGCGCTCCGGATCTCCCCCACAGGCGAGCTCACCCCGCTCGCGAGCGGCTTCCGCAGCCCGTGCGGCATCTCGCTCTCGCCCAAAGACGAGCTCTTCGTCACCGACAACCAGGGCGACTGGATGCCGGCCTCGCCGATCTATCACGTGAAGCCGGACGCGTTCTACGGACATCCGGCGTCGCTCGACTGGACCGAGGAGTACAAGCAGACCGACACGCACGCGAGCGACACGATCCCGCCCGCGCGTGCGGCGCTCGATCGTCAGCCGGCCGCGATCTGGCTGCCGTACAAGTGGTCGCGCTCGCCGGGCAACATGGCGTGGGACCAGACGGGCGGGAT
>JABFRZ010000501.1 GCA_013140785.1 Planctomycetota bacterium
GCCAGGGGCGCTGCCCTCGGCGCGCTTCGGGTCGATGCGCTGCGTGCGGCTCGGATCGGTGGTCGTGCCCAGGTTCTCGACGTACAGACGCGCGCTTCCCACGGCCAACACGTCACCTTCGCGCAGCAACTTCTTGTCGACCTTGACGCCGTTGACCTGCACGCCGTTGGCCGAGCCCAGGTCGAGGATCCAGCACTCCTTCGGACCTTGGTCGATTCGGCAGTGGTGACGCGAGGCGTGACCGCCGCCGAGACGGATGTCATTGTCGATGGCGCGCCCGATGGTGATCGCGGGCTTGTCGAAATCGAGCGCGGTGCGCGCGCCGTCTTCCACGACGATGAGCTTCATTCCTCAGGCGCTCCCTGCCACAATCCGCACCTGGGGTCCATCCGACCCCCTCCACGGCGTGTGGTTTCGCACATGAGCCTCAGTAGACACGCCCCCGTGTTCGGCTACGCACAGCCCTGACCAGGAGCCCGGACCATGACTTCCAAACCCTGGTATGCCAACGGCTTGCGCTTCTCCTGCACGCGCTGCGGAAACTGCTGCCGCAACCACGGAGGGTACGACTACGTCTACCTCACCCCGCAGGACGTGAGCGCAATCGCGCTGCACCTCGAGATGGAGGAAGCCGCCTTCCTGGAGGCCTATTGCCAGAGCGAGGACGGCTGGGTCACCCTGCGCATGGACTCACCCGCCTGCCCATTCCTCGAAGCCGGCAACACTTGCGCGATCTACCCCGTGCGACCGAAACAGTGCGCGACCTGGCCCTTCTGGAAGGAGAACCTGCGCCGCGCGACTTGGCAAGGCGAGGTCAAGGCCGACTGCCCGGGCATCGACCAAGGCGAGCTCCACTCGCGCGAGGAGATCGAGCGCACCGTCCGCGAGAACGAAGCGTGGTACGCGGAGTGACCCTCGACCGGAGCGCGGGTCCGCTCCACCTCAGCGAAGCTCGCGCACCCTGAAACGCGTGAACTTGGCGCGCGTCTCGGGAGAGACCACGAGCCCGATCGCCCCCTTGCGGGCCTTCATCCAGGCGAGGTCCTCGACGTAGGGGCGGGTGTCGATGTCCTCGCCCACGAAGCGCGCGCTGAACTGGCTGCCGATCACGCTGATGCGCGCGGCGTACTTCTTCCCGGGCTGCAGGATGACGCCCGAGGTCGAGGTGGTGCGCAGCGGGTAAACAAGCGTGTTCGGGTTCGGGCTGCGCCCGAGTCGCAGGTACAGCTCGAGGTCGCCCTTCTCGATCACGAACTCGATGTCGGCCTGGAAGTGGCGCCACTGTTCGCGGTCGCCGATGCTGATCACGGCCATCTTGCCGGCGTCGAGGTCGGGTCCGACGATCTGCAGCGCGCCGCCCTGGATGAGGTGCGAGAAGCCACGCACCTTGCTCGGGTTCCATTGGCCCTCCTGGGGCGGCACCAGGCAATCGATCCATGGCAGTCCCTCGCCCTCCGCCTGGAACAGGGCGGTAGCGAGGCGGTCCGACTCCTCGATGGCCTTCTGGTAGAGGGGCGTGTAGAAGGCCTGCATTTCGACGTTTTTGGCCGTGAACGCGCGGTCGAGCAGGGTCTTCAGCTCGTCCTCGACGGGCTGCAGGCGCACCAGCCCAGAACGCGGGTTCGAGCCGGCCTCGCGCGCCGCGGCCCGCGCCTCCTCGACCAGCCGCGTGGCGTACAGCCTGTCCGCCGTCAGGCGCGCCTGACTCACGCGCGCGACGAGCTCGGCGCCGGCATCGGCCAGGCTCACCTCGCTCTCGTCCAACTGGCGGCGCAGATCCTTGAGGCGCTCGGAGGGGAGCTCGCTCTTCTTCAGCTCGGCCTCGGCCGTCGTGAAGCGTTCGAGGGATGCGTTGCGCTCCCTGGCGGAGGTGAGGTTGCTGCGAGCGCGCGCTACCAGCGAGGCGATGTCGGGCGCAAGCTCGTGGTCCTGCCAGGTGCCCTCCTTCTTCCCAGCCATCTCGATCAGGCGCTCGGCCGCGACCGGATCCGTCAGGTCCACGCCCTGCAGGTCCTTGTAGATCTGGGCCACCTCGGCTTCGTAGGCCTCACGGGCCAGCTTCACGGCGGCCTTGTTGCGGAACACGAACAGGCACACGAGCCCGACCACCAGTGCGAGTCCGAGGGCCGCGAACATGCCGTAGCGCGCGGCGTCGTCGAGCATGGGCTCCTCACCGGGCGCGTGACGCTCGGCTGCACCACGATGCTTGCCCGCCGGCGTGGATTCGCCCTGCGCTCCGTCTTCCTCGTCCAAGGCCGTCTGACTGGCCGCGCTTGCCCTGGCGGGCCGAACCGCCGGACGCTGCGCGGCGGGCTTGCGACGCGGGGTTGCGGCCGGATCAGAAGCCTCCTCGCGACCGGCCACGCGGCGCGGAGCAGAGCCCCGCGCGCAGGCCGGACAGCCGGATGCGTCTTTCGTGGGCCGGTAGGTCGTCCCGCACTTTTCGCACACGGCCATCGATCACCTCGCCGTGGGCACGTTGTAAGCGAACTCGATCTGCTTCATGCCCGCGCGCTTGGAGATGTTCATGACCGAGATCACGTCCTCCCAGGGCACGCGCAGGTCGCCGTCGATCGTGAGCGGAACGTCGGGCTTGTCGAGGCGCACGAAACCATCGTGGGCGGCTTCGATGAGTTGTTGCAGCTCGCCGTCGTCGGGCACGATGCGCGTGCCTACCTTGCGGATGCTCTTGTTGTTCGTCTCGTCCCAGAAGAGCGCCACGCGCACCTCCTGGATCACGGCGCTGAGCGGCATCCCCTCCGAGCCCTTGCCCTTCGGCAGCCAGGTGTCGAACTTGCCCTCCAGCTGCTTGAACTTGAACGAGATCATGAAGAAGACGCACAGGCAGAAGATGACGTCCACCAGGGGCGTGACGTTGATTGCGACCGGGTTCTCACCACTGTCGTCGCCCATGCTCGAGCCGGCCATGATTCGCTCCTTTCAGTCCTGCGGGTCGGTTCTGGGTCCCTAGTCAGTTGGTCGGAGCCGGAACCGCGGCCCCGACTTCGATCTTGTAGATGCCCACCAGGCTGCAGGTCTCGATGACCTTGTTGATGTCGCCGTAGGGCGCGGCTCGGTCGGCGCGGATGATGACCTTGCGCGCCGAGAGCCGCACCCCGGCCAGGGGATCCACGTCGGGCTCGAGGGTCTCGTCGGCCTCGGCCTTCAGCTGGTCCTTGAAGGTTTCCTTCGGGACGGTGCGGCCGCGGATCACGAGCTCCCAGTGGTCCTGTCCGCGGCAGAAGCCGCCGGCCTTGTTGACCGGGCAGGTGGCCTCGCCGTGCTGGATGTTGACCGTGGTGGTCGGCTCGTCGCTCTTGACCGTGTCGTTCTCCTTGATCTCGCTGGCCGTCGCCAGGACCAGCTCGGCCTGCTCGCGCTGGGTCATGTCCGCGCCCAGCATGAAGAACAAGAGCAGCAGGAACATGATGTCCACCATCGGAATCAGGTTGCAGCTGACGTCTTCCTTGATGGCGGGGGGCTTGCGGCGGCGCGACATGCGGAGCTCCTGGTGGATCTCGGACTGCTAGCGGGACACTAGGCCGCGGCCTTCTCGTTGATCGCCAGGTGCCGCAGCATGTCCACGCACTGCAGGTTGATGGACAGGCACATCTTCGAGACCTTGTTCTTGAAGAAGAAGTAGATGGTCAGGAACAGGATCGCGATGAACAGCCCCATGGTCGTGTTCACCAGCGATTCGTACACGCCCTTGGCCAGGTCGCCCGGCGTCGGCGCCTTGAGCGTCTCGATCACCTGGAACGACGAGATCATGCCCGTCACCGTGCCCAAGAGTCCCAGCAGCGGCGCCACGTTCCCGATCAGCGAGAGGTAGGAGATCTTCGTGTTCAGCTTGAAGGTCTCCTCGTTGGCCGCCGCCTCGAGACCCGCGATCATCTCCTGGTAGCCCGCGTCGCGCATGCGCAGAGCCGAGCCCACCACGTTTGTCAGGTAGCGCGGGTTCTCGTCGCACAGCTCGGTCGCCTGGTCGTACTCCTCCTCGTTGATCAGCGCCTCGATCTCGCCCGCCAGCTCGGCCGGCGCCAGCTTGTCGCGCCGCAGGCTGACCATGTGCTCGATCACCAGCGTCGTCCCCGCGATCGAGCACGCCAGCATCAGGTAACCCACCGGACCCGTCGTCTCGAACAACTCGAGCCAGGTCTTCGTGTTCCCGTGGCCGCCTCCTTCCTGGAGCGCGGCCGCAGGGCCGGCAAGGAGGAAGAGCGGCACGAGGAACACTCCGGCAAGACGCAGGGATCGCAGGATCTTCATG